>JAJYZC010000042.1 GCA_021800255.1 Acidobacteriota bacterium | reverse complement strand
ATCCAACGTGGCGCTTCCCGCCCCACTCATCTTTCTCGGCAACGTGGGCGAGGAAGGCGAAGGCGATCTGCGCGGCGTTCGCCACATCTACAACGAGAGCGCGCCGCTGGCCGGCCGCATCGCCGCGCACATCGTGCTGGACGGCGCGGGCGCCGACGCCGCCGTGACCCAAGCCCTGGGCAGCAGGCGTTTTCTCATCACCATCACCGGCCCCGGAGGGCACAGCTTTACAGACGCCGGCGCTCCCAATCCCATCGCCGCGCTGGCCATGGCGCTGGCCAGGCTCGCGGAGACGCCGCTTCCCGCCGAGCCTCGCACGACGCTGAATGTGGGAACCATCCGCGGCGGCACCAGCGTGAATTCCATTCCCGAAAGCGCCCAGGCTGCCGTCGATTTCCGGTCCACTGATCCCGCCGAGCTCGCGCGTCTTGAGGCCGCGTTGCGCGACGCCGTTGAAGGCGCCGTTGGGCGCTGCAATGCGCAGGCCAGCGGCGGCTCGGCCGGCTCCTTTGTACCGCTTTCTTTTTCCATTGCCCAAATTGGCGACCGTCCGGCGGCGCATCTGCCGGATCATTCGCCCCTGCTCGAGAGCCTGCGCGCCGTGGACCGGCATCTGGGGCTGCGCACGGATCTCCGGCTGGGCTCGACTGACGCCAATATCCCTCTGTCGCTGGGGATTCCGGCTTTGTCGATGGGCGCGGGGGGAGCGGGCGGGGCCGCGCACACGCTGGCTGAATGGTACTCGGCGAAGGACCGCGAAACCGGCCTCCGGCGCGTGTTGCTGCTCGTATTGGCGATGCTCGAATGGGCCGCTGAACAGTAGCTTCAACTGCCTGCGCGCGCTTTAGAACCCACGATTGACCTCGGCCCCAGAGAGCAGCTTCGCCCTCCGAGCGGGTTTGCACGTTACCAGCTATACTGGTGCTTAGCGCACCCAATTCTCCAGCCGCAAGGTTGGTCACCGGCGAGGTAATCCCTACCATGAAAGCGTTTCTCGAACGGCTGCGGACGCGCCGTCTGGCTTCGGCATTTGTAATGCTTGCCGTTCTCTCGGCTGCCATTGTGGCGGGTTCCTTTGTGGCCAACGGAGTGCACGGACAGCAAGCCGAGGAGGATTCCAGCGCCAGCGCCACTCCCCTGAAGGTTATAGAATCGCCCATCGCGCCCAATGCGTTTGTGAGGATTGCCCGCTTGGCGGGTCCGGCGGTGGTGAACATCAACACGGAGATTCTCCCCAAACAGACCGGCAATCAGTACCGCCATGGCTCGTCTGGGGACGCGGTCCCGTTCATGCAAAATCCCGGGGGCAACGGCGATAGCGGCGATCAGCAGCCGGGTCAGGGAGATCACGGTCTCCAGGACTTCTTCAACCGCTTTTTCGGCGGCCAGATTCCCTTCCCTGACCAGGGCGACAACGGCGGCGTCCAGGAATCGCTGGGATCCGGCTTCATCGTCGATCCCAAGGGCTACATCATCACCAACTATCACGTCATCAACGGCGCCGACAAGATTTACGTGAAGCTCTCGACCGATCCCGACACCACCGACCCGGGGCGCGCCGCGCGCGTCATCGGCTTCGATAAGGACACCGACCTGGCAGTCATCAAGATCGAGACCAGCAAGCCCCTGCCAACCATCCAATTGGGCAACTCTGACGACGTGCAGGTGGGCGATTGGGTGGAGGCCATCGGCAGCCCCTTCGCCCTGGCGCAGACCGTCACCGCGGGCATCATCTCCGCTAAAAACCGCACCATCGAACCCGGCGCACAGGGCCAGTTCCAGCACTTCCTTCAAACCGACGCCGCCATCAATCCCGGCAACTCCGGCGGACCGCTGCTGGACATGAACGGCAACGTCATCGGCGTCAACACCGCCATCTATACGCAGTCGGGGGACTACCAGGGCATCGGCTTCGCCTTGCCCTCGAATCTGGTGGTTTCGGTCTACAACGCCCTCATCAGCCCCAGCCACAAGGTGACGCGCGGCTCCATCGGCATCCAGTTCCGGGAAGGACTCTCGAAGTACGTCAACCAGGTCTACAACTTCAAATATGGCGTACTGGTGCAGGCTGTTCAGCCGGGCGGACCGGCGGATAAGGCCGGCATCAAGCCGGGCGACGTCATCAACTCGGTCAACGGCCACACCGTCAAGAACGGCGACGATTTGGTCAACGCGATTGCCGCTCTGCGCCCCGGAGCCACAGCGACTCTCGGCTATCTCCGCAACGGCCAGGAAAGCCAGACCACGGTCACCATCGAGGACCGCGACAAGGTCTTTGCCCAGTTGAACAACCCTCAGCCGCCCGTCACCCCGCCGAGCACCTCCGGCGCCGGTCCCGGTGAAACCAAACTTGGCTTGGTGGTCGGGGAGGAATCCCAGGCCATCGCCGCCAAGATTCATACCCCGGGCGTGGTGATCAAATATGTGCGGCCTGGCTCGTTCGCCGATCTCCAGGGCTTAGAGCCTGGCTTGGTCATCACCCACCTGAATCGCCAGCCCACCCCCAACCGCGATGCGTTCAACGCCATCGCCGGCAAGCTCAAGACTGGCGACGCCGTCGTCTTCGAGGTGATGGATCCAGACCATCCGGAAAACGGCATCAACTATGTGGGCGGCGCGTTGCAGTAGCGCCCTTCTTTTTATGTCTGATGCCGAGGCCGCAAATCCGGGCGGAGGAGGGCGTTTCCCTTTTCGGGAACGGCCGTCTTCCACTCGAATCACCAGAATTGCGTGAGAGCGGGGACTGCGCTCCAGTGCCGCTGCTCTCGTTCCCGCCCCCGGCCTCAGTACCTAAGTACCATTGACGGTTCGAGTCGCGCCTCTGAAGCACATTTCCTCCTTGCGCAGCCGGCATCCTTCCGTTACACTGCACAGGAACGGCCGAATTAATCTAATTTTCTTCGAGGAATTTTGGCGTGTCTCACTTGCGTCCAACTATAGCGTTTCTATTCTTATTCGCTCTATCTGCGGCCTTGATCGCAGCCCCGGCATTCGCAGCCAATGTTCACAAGCCCGCCTCCCATCCCGTTCACCACGCCGGGCGCGCGGCTCATCGATCCGCGGTCAAATACACTCGCGCCCGGAGGGGCGCCCGATACAGCAAAAATACGCAGCGCCTCAGGTACGCGCGGTACAGAAGGTATAGGCGGTACTGGAGACGCCGGCCGCGCGGCCAGCAAGCCATCCGGCCCCAGCGCGTCACGCAGATTCAGGACGCGCTCATCCGTGCGGGTTACCTCGCCGATCCGGCAGACGGCGACTGGGACGCGGCTACCATCGCCGCCATGCAGAAGTATCAGGCCGATCACGGCTGGCAGACCAGGATCACGCCCGACGCGCGCGCCCTGGAAAGCCTTGGCCTGGGCCCCAACTACTCCGGTGCCCTGAATGCCGAAGATGCCCGCAGCTTCGATGCACCCCTGCCAGGCCCCGGTGTTTCTCCGGCTGAGGCCGCTGGCTTTGCCGCCGCATCGGGGATTGCGCAGTAAACCCTTGGCCGCATTTCGCTTCGCCGGTAGAGAGTAATGCCCGCCGCTGCGCGCGTTGAAGGCCGTTCTAAAAGCTCTTCAGACTCACGATGGCTTTGAGAATCGTTTCGGGCTGGGGCAAAATCGCGTCTTCGAGCACCGGCTGGTAGGCCACGAAGGTGTCCATGGCGGCCACGCGGCGGACGGGCGCGTCCAGATCGTCAAACAGCTCATCGCCGATGCGGGCGGCGATCTCAGCCCCGTAGCCCCAACTGAGCATGTCTTCGTGGGCGACGAGGGCGCGGCTGGTTTTGCGCACGGAGGCGGCGATGGCCTCCCAGTCGTAGGGATTGAGGGTACGAAGGTCGAGGATTTCGACCTCGATGCCATACTCGCGGCGCGCCTGCCCGGCGGCCTGCAAAGCGCGGGGAACGATGGCGCCGTAGGTGATGAGGGTGAGGTCTGAGCCGGGGCGCACTAGGGCGGCTTTGCCGAAGGGGAGAGCGAAATCGGGGCCCGGATAGGGAGCGCGGCCATACATTTCGCGGTACAGGCGCTTGTGCTCGAAGAAAAGCACGGGATCGTCGCAGCGGATGGCGGTACGCAGCAGGCCGTTGGCGTCAAGGGCGTTGGAGGGGAAGACGACGCGCAGGCCGGGAGTATGGGTAAAGAGGCTTTCGCCGCACTGGGAGTGGTAGATGGCGCCGCCGGCGAGGTAGCCGCCGATGGGCACACGGAGGACGGCGGGCGCAGCCCAGGCGCCGTTGGAGCGCCAGCGCATGGGCGCCAGTTCGTTGCGAATCTGGTGCATGGCCGGCCAGATGTAGTCGAAGAACTGAATTTCGACTACCGGCTTCATGCCGCGAACAGCGTAGCCGACGGCGCGGCCTACGATGTTCGCCTCAGCCAGGGGGGAGTTAAAGACGCGGCCGGAGCCGAACTCGGTTTGCAGGCCGGCGGTGAGTTTGAAGACGCCGCCTTTGCCCTTGACCTCGGCCAGCGATTCCTCGCGGCTGGCGTCGGCTACGTCCTCGCCATAGACCACGATGCGCGGGTCGCGGCGCATCTCGTCGCGCAGGCAGGCGTTGATGAGTTCGGCCATGGTGCGCGGTTCGCCGCTACGGTGAGGCGCGTGTTGTTCGCGGCGCAGGTTCTCTACAGCAGGATGGGGCGTGGTTTGGAACGCGGGTCCGGTGGGGTCCAGGTCCTCAGAATAGACGTGGGCGGTGATGGATGAGACCTCGGGCAGGGGAGCGGCCAGGGCGTGATCGGCGGCTTCGGCGGCTTCCCGTTCCAGCCTTTGCTCCAACTCGTCGAGCTCGGTCTCATTGAGGATTCCCTCCCGCAAGAGCCCAGCCCTGGTGCGGGCGATGGGATCGCGCAGCGCGTCGGCGGCGCGATCGGCGGCAGGACGGTAGGCCTTGTCATCGTCAGAAAACGAGTGCGGATAGAGGCGCACGCAGCGCCCGTGAACCAAGGCCGGTCCGCGCCCACTGCGGCAGTGCGCCGCGGCGGCCTGAAAGGCCGCAAGACACGCCGCCGGATCGCTGCCGTCGGCCTCGTGAAAGGAAAAGTTGGGAAAGTTGGCCAGCAGACGGGAGATGTTTCCGCCCGGCGTGTTCACCTCCACGGGGACGCTGATGGCGTAGCCATTGTCCTCCACGCAAAAGATGACGGGCAGCTTCTGATTGGACGCGGTGCTGACGGCCTCCCAGAACTCGCCTTCCGATGTGGCGCCTTCGCCCAGGCAGGTCAACGCCACTTCGTCGCCGTGGAAACTGACCTCGTGGAAGGCGCGGTAATCGCCTGGGGCGATGCCGGGATCGGGTTGGGCTGCGGCCTGGGGATAGCGGCTGAAGTAGCGGCCGGCCTCGGCGCAACCCACGGCGTGCAGGACTTGAGTGGCGGTGGAAGAGGAGGTGCTAACGATGTGCAGGGTGCGGCTGCTCCAATGACAGGGCATTTGGCGTCCGCCGCTGGCCTCATCGGCGGCCGACCCCAGGGCTTGCAAGAACATCTGATAGGGCGTAACGCCCAGAGCCAGGCAGAGGGCGCGGTCGCGGTAGTAAGGAAAGAACCAGTCATAACCGGGGCGCAGCGCCAGAGCAGCTCCCACCTGAACCGCCTCATGGCCGGCGGCCGAGACCTGAAAGAAGGTTTTTTGCTGGCGTTTGAGCAGGATTTCGCGGTCGTCTACGCGGCGCGACAGAAACATGAGCCGGTAGAATTCGATCCTCTGCTGAGCGCTCAAGCCGTCCGCGATGGCAGCCCGCTGGGGAGAGCGGGCGCTGGAGATTGTCGCTTCCATTTCTGACCCCCCGAACCTACCTATCCACGCCTGATTGTACAGCGTGTTCCCCGGCGGCAAAACCAGAGAGGCTGCGGTTTGGAGGTAGAAGCTCTGCGGTTTGGCTTAAGGAGCCCCGGCAGCAGTGTATTGTGAAATTAACGCCGGCTTTTCCCGGCAAGCAATATCCGCATTGGGATGATTCGCGGGCGGGAGGTTCGATCATGCGCGGCAGTCGATGGTTGCTGGTGCTGGTGCTGTTGGCTGGCCAGCGGATCCTGGCGAGCGGACAGGATGCGAAGGAGATTGTCAGTCAGGCTGTTCAGACCGAGTTGACGGCCAGCCGCGACGACCACACCGCCTGGCTCTATTACGAGGTGGATCGCAAACCCGGCAACACGCTGGTGCAGTGGGTGGCGGAGACGCACCACGGCAACGTGCGGCGCGTGCTGCGCCAAAATGGCCGGAGTCTTTCTTTGGCTGCACAGCGCGCCATCATGGATCGCTTTGTCAACGATCCTGAACTGCGGGCTAAGCAGCGTAAGGCCGGTCAGCACGACGATGAGCAGGCTGCGGAGATGCTCAGTCTATTGCCCAATGCGTTCCTCTGGACGATCGCCGAGAAGGACTCGCTCAATACCATTCTGGACTTCCGGCCCGATCCCGATTTTCACTCTCCGGACTGGGAGTCGCGCGTCTTCGCGGCCATGGAGGGGACCATGGTGGTTGCCAACAACCAGCACCGCATCGTCAGCCTCAAAGGCCGGCTGATCCATAACGTCAAGTTCTTCTTTGGACTGCTCGGCGACTTGCAGGCCGGCGGCACCTTCGACGTGGAGCGCCGCGAAACCGGCAACTCTGTATGGCAGATCACCGAGACGCACGTTCACATCCAGGGCTATGCGCTGCTGTTCAAGAACATCTCAGAGGATGAAGACGACGTACTGTCAGACTTCAAGCAGCTTCCCACCGGCCTCACCCTCGAGCAGGCTGAACAGCTACTGATGGAGCAAACGGAAAATCCCCAATGACCGCCGCTGAAACGCCCGCGCGCGTCCGGAAGCACCGCCTCAACGGTTGAACAGCTTCAGGGGAACCCCGCCGGCCATGGCCTTGTAGCCGGCGTCGTTGGGGTGGAGATGGTCGCCCGAGTCGTAAGCCGGATTGAAGCGTTTGGGGTGCGCGGGATCGCGCGTGATCTTGTCGAAGTCGATGACTGCATCGAAGGTCCCGCTGGTGCGGATCCAGTTGTTCACCGCCTCCCGAACCTGTTCCCCTTTGGCGGAATAGTAGAAGGCCCCTTCATACGGAGTCAGAGTGGCGCCGTAGACCTTGATCCCGTGCTCGTGCGCGGCGTCCACAATCTCCTTGAGTCCTTGTTCCAGTTGCGCGGCGGTTATGTTGTCCTCGGGCGCATAGAGTTTGGCCAGGCGGCCGATGTCGTTGATGCTTTCAAGCACAATCAGGTACCGCGCGCCGTCCTGGGCGAGCACGTCGCGGTCCAGCCGCGCCAGGGCGCTGGGTCCGGTTCCATCGTTGAGCACGCGGTTGCCGCTGATGCCCTCGTTCAGCACCGCTACACGGTCGAGATGGTGGTCCTGCTTCAGGCGCGCAGCCAGGAAATCGGGCCAGCGGCGGTTCTCATTGAGGGTGGATTGGTAGCCATCGGTAATGGAGTCGCCCAGAGTTACGATGGCCCGCGCTCTATCCACGGCCGGAACGTCGATCCCGTCCAGAAAGTACCAGGACTCGACGGTCGTGGGCTGCGAGAGCGCGGTTGCGTCCGTCTGGTCGCCGCCGGCGAAGTAATTCTCCTGATTGGCAAGATCATGGTAGGTCTCGGCGCGCATCACCTGCGGCGGGAGATAGAAGCTGACGGCCACATCGGAGAGCGGCTGCACGGGCAGCGCCACCGGGTCCGAGTAAGCCACCGCTCCCGGCGGGATGCTCACGCTCTTGGCGCCGCCGAAGGTCAGTTGATGGCTGGTCCCTGGCTCGATTGCCCCGCCGCCTGCGCTTACAGCCACCTGCGCATCGCCGATGATGAGTTGGTCGAGTCCAAACTCGTTTGTAAAACGGACGCGCATCTCCTGCCCGCCGTTCGAAATATGGACGATCTCGCGCAGCGTGTCGCCGCAGAACGGGTGAACGCTAAAGCCGCCCTGCGCCAGCATGGGCGACGCGGCCCAGGTTCCCACCCACTGCGGCTTCGGGGCCTGCGCGGCTCCCTGTATGCTCACCGCGAGCAGAAAAATGCCTAGTCCGGCGATGCCCCTCCAACCCCTCGTCCATGGCTTCAACATCGATTTGCAGACCTCCCCGCCGAGTCTTTTGAATGGCACCTGAAGTGTATCATTCTGTTGCCATCGCCTCTGAGCGACGGCTTTCAATCCAGGTCTGAACTGCCTGCGCCTTTACGAACACTCTGAAGCTGACTTAGGGACCCGCCTCAGTCCCCACCCGCGATTGCACCCAGGATCAGCAGCGGCTCGCTGCCCGCAGCCACGGCCTCGGGCAGAGGGCGGTCGGGCGAGGCGAGCGACCAATCCTCCCCGCAGGCAAAGTAGCGCAGAAACGCGCGCCGTTGGCCGGTTTCATATTCGCGGATGGTTCCACGCAACACCGGGTGGCGGGCTTCGAGCGCATCGAGGACGGAACCGAGCGTGACGGGCGGGGCAACTTCAACCACCGCGTCGCCCGGGACGCGGGCCAGGTTGCGGAGATGATACGGCAGACCCACGCGCACCGTCACTTTGTCCGTGCTCTCCATGCCGTCCGGCTCAGGCCTCCAACTGTCTTCAGTCCAGCGTCTGCACCTCGACGGAGAGCACCTTGGGCAGGTTCTGGACGATAGGCGCCCAACTGTCGCCGGCGTCGGCGGAGGCGTAGACCTGGCCGCCGGTGGTGCCGAAGTAGACGCCGCACTGGTCGAGCGAGTCTACGGCCATGGCGTCGCGCAGCACGTTCACGTAGCAGTCTTTTTCGGGCAATCCCCTGGCCAGCGGCTCCCACTCGTTGCCGCCCGTGCGGCTGCGGTAGACGCGCAGCTTGCCGCCGGGCGGAAAGTGCTCTCCGTCGCTCTTGATGGGGACGACGTAAAGCGTCTCCGGCTCATGGGCGTGCACATCGATCACGAAGCCGAAGTCGGTGGGCAGGTTGCCGCTCACCTCGCGCCAGTTGTCGCCGGCGTCGTCAGAGCGCATTACGTCCCAGTGCTTCTGCATGAAGAGCACACGAGGGCGCGAGCGGTGCATGGCTACATGATGCACGCAGTGGCCCACCTCGGCCGTGGGGTTGGGCATGAAGTTCGAGACCAGCCCTTTGTTGATGGGCTTCCAGTTGGCGCCGCCGTCATCGGTGCGGAAGGCGCCGGCCGCGGAGATGGCGATGTAGATGCGCTGCGGATTCGAGGGATCAAGGAGAATGGTGTGCAGGCACATGCCGCCCGCGCCCGGCTGCCACTCGGGACCGGTGCCGTGACCGCGCAGGCCGGAGAGCTCCTGCCAGTTTTCGCCGCCGTCGGTGGAACGGAACAACGCCGCGTCCTCCACGCCCGCGTAGACCGTATCCGGATCGGTGAGCGAGGGCTCGACGTGCCACACGCGCTTGAACTCCCAGGGATGCTGCGTGCCGTCGTACCACTGGTGCGTGGTGAGCGGCTTGCCCGTGGCCGCCGACGCATCGTAGACAAAGCGGTTCGGCAGCGCCTTGGGCGGACCGGGCTGGGGCAGCGCCTCATCGGCGAGGCCAGGTTGATGCCAGCTCTTGCCGCCGTCGTCGGAGCGCTGAATCAACTGCCCGAACCAGCCGCTCGTCTGGGAGACGTAGATCCGGTTCGGGTCCGCGGGCGAGCCTTTCATGTGGTAGACCTCCCAGCCCGCAAAGAACGGCCCGTCAACCTTCCAATCCTTGCGCTTGCCGTCCGCGCTGAGGATGAACGCACCTTTGTGCGTTCCCACTAACACGCGCACACCACTCATCATCGGCCTCCCTGCCGGGCGCCTGCTCCACCTGTCCGGACTAGCTGAGGGGATGGTCCAGCCCGCCGCAGGCGGTCCCGCTGAGCTATTGTTTCCAATTCCGCTTGCAAATTGCAAGTTAATTTTTTTGGGCGTGACGCGGGACGGCGCTCCGGCCCGTGTGCCGCGTCTTCGGGCCGAAGACCGGCTCAGCCGGGGATGCAGCGACGGAATACAGCCGCACCGGCCCCAGCAGACCGGAAGGCAGCAGCGGCGAATCCGCCTTGTAGGGCCTGAAGTCCGTAAATGTGTACTTCTTCATCGACCAGGGCTGCTCATCGCCGATCAGCCGGTTCACCCACAGGTTGGTCACCTCGATCACCAGTTGGTTTTTGCCCGGCTTGAGCGCACTCGTCAAATCCACCTGAAAAGGCGTCTTCCAAAGAATGCCCAAATACTTGCCGTTGACCGCAATCGCAGCGATGTCTTCCACGTCTCCCAGATTGAGCCAAAGATGCGCTCCGGGCTTGAAGTCCACGGCGGGAATTTCAATCGTCTTCGAATAGGTGGCAGTGCCCGAGAAATACTTCACGCCATCATTGGCGTTCTTGCTCCACGAAGTGAGCCGGTTGAAGGTCATGGTTTCGGGCGCGCCGCGGCCCGGCTGGAAGCTCACAACCCAATCGCGGTTCAGCGCTTGATCTAAGTGCAAGAGATGAATCGCGCGCGGCCGGGGTAACTCCAGTGAGGTTTGCCTGGCTGGCCTGCGGAAGACGACAAAGACAGTTCCGTAGGGGTCGAGATGGAGAGGAATGGTGGTGAGGCCGCCGGCGATATGATAGGAAACCGGACTGACAGAGCCGGCGGCCGCGTCCCATAACTCGGGCGTCTTGCCGGCCACGCGAAAGGTTGCCTCTACGTTTGCAGAACTGTCTTGACGGTTGTCCACGTAATATAAGTCGCCGTGAGCCAGCTTGCGATGCACAAACATCAGGGTAACGCCGGCCTCCGGCCTGGTGTAAGCGAAGTCCCTGGGAACGCCGAGAGCCCTTAGCGCCTGGTCCGGAGGAATGCCGGGGTACACTCTTCCCTTTCCAAAGGGATGAAACGAGCCGGCGGGAATGGCTTTCGCTCCCCAAAGCTGATTGGCGAGGCGATGAAATTCTATTTCATTATCGGCTAGGCTGGGCGAGCTCGCGGGTTCATTGCCTACCAGCACCGCGCCCTGCGCAACCAGCTCGCTCAGCCGGCGCAGCACGGCTAACGTCATACGCTGGCTTTCGCCGCCTAGATAGAGAATGCGGTAACTCGTTCCGCCAGGAGTTACCAATCTTCCTTTCTCGAACGCAAGCTCGTGTAAGATCACATCGCTGTTTACATAGTCATATGCGTAGCCGCGAGGCGCGTTTTTCGGCTGATTCCAGCCGTAGACCGCGGTCAGCGGGCCCTCCTGGCCGTAGAAGTAAGCAACGTCCGCGTAGAAATGGCCCTGCTGCAAGAGATAGGAGCAGCGCGCCAGATAAGTAATCCAGGGCCTGGCTTCATCGGCCCAGGTCTCATTGCGGTTGAACCACAATCCGAACGGGCCCAGGGTAAGTCCAGGGGCCATATCGGCTACCGGCTGCCCGGTGGACTCATGAATCTCGAAGCGGTTCACGCCCAATGCAAATTCGAGGTCGTCAACTTTTTTGAGCGTGTTCGGAGAGAACGACCACGCCGGTCCGCGCGAGGTCATCGATTCCGCGCCTACGAGTCTCCGGCCGTAGATGTGCGCGATGGAGGCCGCGCCGCGCAGGTCGGCGATATAATCGGGGTCCGGCCGCGGCTGGCCCGCCCACGTCCACATCGCGCCCATGGGAACATCGGCGCGGCTGCGCATCTCCATGTCGTCGCCCAGCATGGGGCGGTGATACTCGAGCGCCTCGCTGTAATAACGCATCCCGTGGCGGTGTAACTCAGCGGCGATTTCGCCGTAGTGGTTCTCGGCGAGTAACTGAGCGATGGTGCGGCGGAAGTCCCAGAGAAACCTGTCCGTATCCTGGGTGCTCTGAATCACAACTCCGGTCAAGGCCGGCAGCCATGGGCGGGGATCGTAACCGCGCAGCCGCTCAAAATCGGCGATCATGTTATTCGTCCAGTTTTGCGGACCGGTTTCAATGCTATCGGTGAGGAGATAGGAGATACCGGCGCGGCCCATCCTCGAGGGGCCGACGGTATTCGAGAACATCTCCAGATAATGGTCGAGATATTGCTTCACATCCTGACGATTGAGCTTGTCCGCTTCGAGCCCCTCCGCTCCCTGCGGAGCCGGGTGGTTCTCAGCGCCAGTGAGCGAATAGCCGAAGCGCAGGATCCTCCATTTTCCGGGCGGCGGCGTCCAGTGGAGCGTGCCATCCGGCTTCATTTTGGCGGTCAGATCGATTACGCCGCGCAGCGGGACGATGAACCGAGGTGCGGCCTTGGGATCGCGGATGGCGTAATAGTCGCGCGCGGTGGCGAAGCCGGCGCGTTTTTCGAATTCGTTTACGCGCGCGCCGCTGGCCAGCACCAGCTCGGTGATGCGCTGACCGGGAGCCGGCTTTGCGCCCGGAGCCGGCGGGAAGACGATGCGGTAGTAACGCGCTGTGACGGCGCCGAAGGCAACGGTGCGCTCCACCAGGCTGCTGGGCGGAATGGCAACCACCTTGCGGAAGTGCACGCCGTCGTTGCCGGCTTCAAGGTAGGGCATGGGAGTTGTGCCGGGGTGGTCGAAGATGCTCCCTATGCCGGTTAAATTCGCCAAGGTGAGGGCTTGAATCATCTGCGGGCGGCCGTAATCGAACTGCACCCAGGCCTGGCGGCCGGGCGGCGCGGCGGGCAGATCGAGCGCAACCTTGTTCACGTCTCCGTCAGAGAGCGCGGCCACATTCACCGTTCCGCCGCTGGCGGTAATCCGCGGATTCAGCTCCGCCTGGCTCTCATCGCCGGCCGGAATGCGGTAAGCGAGCACGGCCACATCGGCATAGAACTCAGGCGGCGCGAGGGGCTTGCCAGAGGCGCGGCTTCTTTGGTGCGCCGTGAAGTCCTGAAAGGGTCCGTCCACCTGCGGCGGGTGGGGCAACACGCCTGTGAACGGCCGCCCGCCCTCGACGCGGGTGGCGCTCCACACCAGTTTCTTCATGCCCTCGGAGGCCGGAACCCACGGCCCGCCGGTCTCGCTCCATCCCGGCGAGCTGGCGATGGCCACCTCCATGCCCATGCTGCGCGCAGTGGCGACGGCGTAGGAGAAGGCCCGCTTCCACGGCGGAGTCATGTAAATGAGCGGGTGCGGCACCACCTGCGGCGTGTGCATATCACCCTCGATGATGGTCACCCCTCCGAGGCCCACGCGGTGCATCCAGTCGAGATCGAGCTTGATCCCTTCCCCGGTGATGTTGCCGTTCATCCAGTGCCACCAGACGCGCGGGCGCGCGCCGTTGGGCGGGCGCTCGAAGCCGCGCAGCAGCGCGTCTCCGCCCCCCGGCAGCGGAGCTTGCGCCGGGGCAGACCGGGCGGGCCTTTGCGGAGCAATGGATGGGACCGGCGCTTGCGCCCAGGCGGGAACCCATGCGGCGCACACCAGGAAAAGAAGGCCGGCGATGCCCAGCCGGAAGTTAATCATCGGACGCCACCCCCCGGAACCACTCTACAAGCCGCTATTTTAAGACGCCGCTTCGCGCGCCGGCGTGGAATCTGACAGCAGCGCGAGAGATTTTACGGCCGGCGAGTTGGCGATGCATTCCTTTTCTTGGAGAGAAGCCGGTTCGCAGGGAAAGGGGATAAAAAAACGCACACGGCGTCCACCGCAGAGGACGCCGTTCCACTTCGATTTACTTGTGCGCGCTGTCGCTGTGAGTTTCAGCCAGCGCCTGATCGATGGTCTGGAAAAGCTTGTTCACGTCAGACACTTCGACATACGGCGGCGCATTTCCGCCTCGCATGACCACCCAAATGGTAGGGGTGTGCTCGATGCCGACGCGCAACCCGAGGGCCTTGTCGGCTCTCACCTCGCCGGCCAACTTGCCCTGGGGGTCGATATTGAAGGGCAGGGCGATGCCGTGCTGCTGGGCAAACTTCTCAGTGAACTCAGTAAGCTGGCCAAGAGTGTACATGTAATTCTGGTTGGCGAAGACCGCGTTGCGGTAGTCGTTGCCGAGGGTCTTGCTTGTGATGTCGAACCAGCGCGCGTAGACCGCGGCCTGGAAGCTCCAGGGATGGTAGGGGAGCGGGAAATCGTAACGTATCCAGGGAATGTGGTACTTGGCCACGGCTTGCATGAGGATGGGATTGGCGGCGGCGCAGTCAGGGCATTCCATGTCGTCGAACTCGACGATGGCCACGCGCGCGCCTGGAGGCGGGTGCAAGATAGACGGATCTTTCACCACGGTTTCCGGCGGCACGCCGAATTGTGCCTGAACGGCAACCGCACCGAATAGCGCGACCGCGCCCAGGGTAAGGAAGAGGACCGCAAAGTTGCGGCGCTTGCGCAAAAAATGGGCAAAGGAGAAGCGAAGAGACATACTGCTTGAACGACCCCCTACGTTTTTTATTGTAACGAGAAAAGTGCGGGCAGGGGGCCGTGCTTCCGCCCTCCATTGTCTTCGCCATGGCCTGACTGAGGTTCGCGCCAGCGCGGCAAACCCGCCCCTCACCGCCCGATCACAATCACGGTAAACGTGCCGGGAAGGATGGACGGGCGCCGGAACCGGCCCTGAGCAGCGCCAGTGGGCGGCGGGCCAAACCGGGCGGTGACGGTGTAGATGCGGTCGGTCTTGGGATCATAGGCCATGGTGCGCGCTCCGCGCTGAGTGGGCAAGGTTTCAATGGCGGGGTAGCCGGGGGCGCCGGCGCCGATCACCGAGAGCACTCCATCCCCGCCGCAGGTGGCGAAGGCCAGCTTATGCTTGGCGCTCCAGCGGGCGGCGTCGGGCCCGCTGCCGATGGCGGGATTGGCCAGCACCTTGCCGGTTTCGTAGTCGATAACGGACATCATCCGGTTGCGGCAGACGGTGAAGAGGCGATGGCCGCGGGGGTCGATGGCCAGTCCGGAGGGGGATTGGCAGCCCGCCGGCCAAACCGCAGTGATCCTGCGAGTGCGCGCGTCGATGCGGATGATCTCGCTTTTGCTCGCGATGTTGTCGAAGATATAGCCCTTGCCATCGGCCACGGGAAACTCCGGCCGCCCGGGCAGAGAGATCGTATCCACGTACATGCGCGAAGGGGCGTCGATCACGGTCGCGGTGGCGGAGCGGCCGTTGAAGGCCCACACCGTCTGCGTGACCGGCTCGAAGACGATGCCGTCGGGGTTCTCGCCGGCGGGGATGGCGGAGACTTTGGCCAGCGTTTTGCGGTCGAAGATGACTACGGCGTCGCCGCCGCCGTCGGAGATAAAGCCGTACTGGCCGGTGGCGTCAAAGGCGATGCCGTGGCAGCCGTGCAGGCCGGTGATGGCGCCCACCAGCTTGCCGCTGCGCGTGTTGACCACATCGACCCGCGTGCCGTGCGCGATGTAGAGCCGATGGGCCGCGGGATCGTCGTGCATGTAATCCCAACCGCCCTTGCCGCCGATCTTCCAGCGCGCGATGACGTGGTAGGGCTGCTGCGGCCCCGGCTGCGCAGCCAGGGGCGTGGGCGCGGCGACGAAGGAGACGCAGAACAGCGCCAGGGCTGCCGCCGAATAGGCGAGCCGATGGAAGTTGGAGGAATTGAGCATGGCAGCCCCTCGAGGAATACAGACGCGACAAGCATAGCACCTGCGCCGCAGGAAGATGACGGCGGCGCGGGGCGGCGCGCGCAAGATGCATTACCCTCATAGCAGCGGCCATTGCACCGATTGAGGATCCTGCCTTGCGCATCGTTCTCTCGAATATAGGCACTCTCGGCGACACCAATCCGCTCATCGCCGTCGCGCTCGAACTCCAGCGCCGCGGGCACACGCCGGTGATGGCGCTGCCCCAGATTTACCGGCCGAGGATCGAGTCCCTGGGCCTCGCATTTCACGCCTTGCGGCCGGACATCGACCCCAGCAACACCATTCTGGTGGAGATGATCTACGACGTGAAGAAAGGCACCGAGCGCGGCCTGCGCGAATTTTTGTTTCCCGCGCTGCGCCAGACCTACGAGGATCTGCTGGACGCGGCCACGCGGCCCGCGCGCGCCGATCTGCTGCTCTTGGGCGAGCTGAACTACGCCGGCCCGCTGGCGGCCGAGGTTACGGGGATTCCGTGGGCCAGCTATGTACTGGCGCCGTTCTCGTTGTTTTCGGCCTACGATCCGCCCGTGCTGCCGCCTTATCCGCGCCTGGCTAAGGCCGACAAAATGCCGGGCATGGGCCACGCCATGCGCGGTCTGGCGCGCTTGGTCACGCGCCAATGGCCTGAGCCCATCTATGCGCTGCGCCGCGAGATGGGATTGAGGCCGGGAGCGAATCCCCTGTTCGACGCCAAACACTCGCCCTACCTGGTGCTGGCCCTGTTTTCGCGCGCGCTGGGCGTGGAGCAAAAGGATTGGCCGGCGAACACGCTCATCACCGGCTTCTGCTATTACGATGCGGACGTGGATGCGTCGCGGCCGACGGAGCTGGCGCAGCATTTGGAGGAGTTCCTCGCCAAGGGTGAGCCGCCGGTGGCCTTTACGCTTGGCTCGGCCGCGGTTTTGGCGGCCGGCCAGTTTTACGAGATGTCGGCGCGCGCGGCCATGCAACTGGGCGTGCGCGCCGTGCTGCTCATCGGCTCCGATGCCCGCAACCGCCCGCAGCAGGAGCTGCCCGCATCGATCTGCGTGGCCGAGTATGCGCCTTACTCGTCGCTCTTTCCGCGCGTGGCCATGGTGGTGCACCAGGGCGGCGTGGGAACGACGGCGCAATGCCTGCGCGCCGGCAAACCGATGCTCATCATGCCCTACTCGCACGACCAGCCCGACAACGCGCGGCGCATGAGCCGCCTGGGGGTGGCGCGCGTCATCCGGCGCGCTGACTTCACGCCGCCGAGAGTAGCGCGCACGGTGGGGGCGATGCTGGCCGAGCCGCGCTTTGCCGCGCGCGCGCAGAGCGTGGCCCGGCAACTGGCGCGCGAAGACGGCGTGCGCACCGCCTGCGACGCGCTGGAATCGCTCCACAAGAAAACCAGCGGGTGCAAAACCTAGCTGCGCCGCCGGCATCACCGGCATATGCGGCCAAAAGCTGCGGATGGCAGCGGCGAGTAGCTGTTAAAATGAAAGCTGCCGCTTCGCCCGGCATGAGCCGCAATTCCATCCTTTCTATGACGGCCCGGCCGGCCGCATCCATTGCGAAGGAACCATGTGCAAAGGAACCATGCGCCTGTGAGCCAGACGATCCGCAATATCGCCATCATCGCCCATGTGGACCACGGCAAGACCACGCTGGTGGACGCCATGCTGCGCCAGTCCGGGGCCTTCCGCGCCAACGAGCAGGTGGTGGAGCGGGTGATGGACTCGAACGAACTCGAACGCGAGCGCGGCATCACCATCCTGGCCAAGAACACCGCGATCAATTACGGCGGCGGCAAGATCAACATCGTGGATACGCCCGGTCACGCCGACTTTGGAGGCGAGGTGGAGCGCGCGCTCAAGATGGTCGATGGCGTCATGCTGCTGGTGGACGCGGCCGAGGGTCCGCTGCCGCAGACCCGCTATGTGCTCTCCAAGGCTCTGGAAGCCAAGCTGCCGCCCATCGTGGTCATCAACAAGATCGACCGGCCCGACGCGCGTCCGCAGGAGGTGCTGAACGAAATTTACGATCTGTTCATCGACCTCGACGCCGACGAATCGCAGCTTGAGTTTCCGGTGTTGTACACGGTCTCAAAGGCAGGCACGGCGACCCTCGATCCGGCCCAGCCCGGGGTGGATTTGCAGCCGCTGTTTCAGACCATCGTGAACACCATTCCGGCCGCGGCCGGCGACGCAGAAGCCGCGCTGCAAATCCTGGTCGCCAACCTCGATTACTCCGACTACTTCGGCCGCATCGCCATCTGCCGCGTCTTCCAGGGCACGCTGCGCGCGGGCGATGAGGTGAACATCTCGCGCCGCGACGGTTCGCTTTACAAGACCAAGATCACCAAGCTGTTTACCTTCTCCGGCCTCAAGCGCATCGAGATTGAAGAGACGGCAGTGGGCGACATTGTGGCCGTGGCCGGCGTGGAAGGCATCACCATCGGAGAGACCATCACCAGCCTGGAAAATCCCGCGCCGCTGCCGCTCATCGTCATCGACGAGCCCACCATCGCCATCCAGTTCAACGTGAACAACTCGCCCTTTGCCGGCCGCGAAGGCCAATACGTGACCAGCCGCAACCTGCGCGAGCGGCTGGAAAAAGAGCTGCTCACTAACGTTTCCATCCGCGTGGAAGAGACCGGCTCGCCCGATAGCTTCAAAGTCCTGGGCCGCGGCGAGCTGCAACTGGCCATTTTGATTGAGATGATGCGGCGCGAGGGCTACGAGCTGATGGCCGGCCGTCCCGAAATCGTTACCAAAGTGGTGGACGGCACGCGCATGGAGCCGGTCGAGCACCTCAGCATCGACATTCCCGAGCAGTTCACCGGCGTGGTCATTGAGAAGCTGGGGCCGCGCAAGGGCGAGATGACCAAGATGCACAATCACGGCTCCGGCCGCGTGCGTCTGGAGTTTCGCGTGCCCAGCCGCGGGCTGATCGGCCTGCGCAGCGAGATGCTGACCGAGACGCGCGGAACCATCGTGATGAACTCGCTCTTCGACGGCTACATTCCTTACCAGGGCGAGATTCCCGAGCGGCCCACCGGCGCGCTGGTGGCCGACCGCCAGGGGCTGACCACCACCTACGCGCTCAACGGCCTGCAGGAGCGCGGCATTTTGTTTGTGGGGCCGGGCGTCGAGGTCTACGAAGGGATGATCGTGGGCGAGCACTCGCGCGACAACGATCTGGACGTGAACGTGGTGCGCGAAAAGAAGATGACCAACATGCGCGCCTCCACGGCCGACGAGGCCATCCGCCTGGTTCCCCACACCACGCTGAATCTGGAGCAGGCCATCGAGTTCATCGCCAGCGACGAGTTCGTGGAGATCACGCCCAAGTCGCTGCGCCTGCGCAAGAAGATTCTGCAAGCCAATAAGCGGCCCAAGCGATGGGAAAAGGCAGAGCAGTTCTCCTAAGGCAAGCGCCGGGGAAGCAAGAACAATGATCCGCCACTCCGGCTGTCATTCTGTGCCGGGCGAAAAATCTGCGGCTGCTTTTCTTACTACAGTTACAAATTGAGTGCTAGGTGGAGTATTCGGCGTTGATGCGGATGTATTCGGCGGTAAGGTCGGTGGTCCAGAAGACGCACTGGCCTGGGCCCTGGTGGAGATGGATGGAGACGGAGAATTCGGGCTGGGAGATGTAGGCGTGGGCTGAGGCTTCGTCAAAATCGGGCGCGCGGCCGCCGTCGCGGCAGACGGGCAATTCGCCGAAGGAGATGTCGATGCGCTGGGGATCGATCTGGGCGCCGGAGTAGCCAACGGCGGCGAGGATGCGTCCCCAGTTGGGATCACAACCGGCCCAGGCGGTTTTGACCAGGGGTGAGCGGGCGATGGCCGTGGCCACGCGCAGGGCCTCGGCGTCAGTGGCCGCGCCCTCGATACGCAACTCGATCACGTGGGTAACGCCCTCGCCGTCGGCGGCCATCTGGCGGGCCAGCGAGGCGCAAACGTGATTCAAAGCAGCGGCAAAAGCTGAGTTGCCGGGGCCGATGGCGGCGCCGGACGCGCCGGAAGCGAGGAGCAAAACGGTGTCATTGGTCGAGGTGTCGCCGTCGATGGAGATGCGGTTGAAGCTGGCCTCGAGAGCATCGCCGAGGTAGCCGGCAAGGACAGCGGGCGCGATCTCGGCGTCGGTGAGGACATAGGCGAGCATGGTGGCATGGGGAACGAGCTGAGGATGGATCATCCCCGCGCCTTTGGCGAGACCGGCGATGCGGATTTCAGCCGGCGCGCCGGCGGGCGCGGCACCGTGAGCAACGGTGGAGGCCAGGTCGATGTGAGCGAAGGCGGTCTTCTCAACGGTGTCGGTGGTGAGGATGGCTTGAGCGGCCTGAAGGAAGTGAGAGGAGCCGGCGCCGAGCGAGCCAGCCAGACCGGGCAGAGCAGCGATGAGCTTTTCCGCGGGCAGAGGAACGCCGATGATGCCGGTGGAGGAGGGAAAAACCTCTTCCGGGGGGCAATCGAATTGGCGGGCCGCGGCGGCGCAGGTGGCGCGGGCGGCGTCGAGGCCGGCCTGGCCGGCGGCGCAGTTGGCGTTGCCGGCGTTGATGGCGGCCACGCGCACTTTGCCGCCGGTGGCGCGCAGATGTTCCTTGCCCACCTGGATAGGCGCGGCGGTGACGCGATTGGCGGTAAACGCGGCGGCGGCGCTGGCCGGAGCGTCGGCCACGATAAGAGCGAAATCGGGCCGGCCGCTGAGCTTGATGCCAGCCGCGACGGCGGCGAAACGAAAACCGCGCGGGATGAGGAAGCTGGAGGATTCAGTCATTTCCGGGGGCTAAGTTCCGGGCCGGGCGCCATCATCCTCATTACTGTAACAGGTGACGAGGGAATGGTGCGCGGCCTACGGCAAAACGGCGCCAAATCAAGGGGTCAGAGACCTAGGCGGCGAAGGATGCGCCGTCGGGCGGGACTTGTTCGAGGAGGCGCTTCCAGGTCTTCTGGTTTTTGCGGAAGGCTTTTTTCAAGTCCTCAAGGATGCGCTGGAAGTCGGGGTTGGCGCGCAGGTTGTTCCAGGAGGGGTTGCGCTGGAACCAGGGATAGTTTTCGTTGCCGAGATAGATGGCGCGGCGCAGCCAGTGGAGGGCCTCGCTGGAGTCGCCTTCGACGGCGAAGTAGGTGGCCAGGCGATAGGCCATCTCGCTGTCGGCCTCGGCGGCGGCCAGGGTGTCGTCTTTGAGCAGAGCCGCGGCGCGCGCCCGCTCGCCGGTTTGCACGTAGCACATGGCGAGGGTGGGCACGGCAATGCGCATGGATTGGTCGTCGCGGATGACGCCCTCCAGAATCTCGATGGCCGCGTCCAGGTTGCCCAGCCGCATCTGCTGGTAGCCGGCTGAGGTGCGCAGCAGGGGATGGTGGGGCTCAAGCGCCAGGCCTTTTTCCAGCTCGTTGCCAGCCATCTCCATCTGATTGCGGTAGTGGTAGACGCGGGCGCGATGGTTATAGAGGATGGGCGCGCCGCCGGGATTGAGCTTGAGAGCGCGGCCGAACTCGGCGAGGGCTTCCTCATACATGCCGTCGCCGCGCAGGGCCTGGCCGGCCATCATGTGCACGTCCCAGTCGTTGGCCGCGCTCGCCAGCAGGCCGGCGATGCCGTGGCGCGCCGATTCCTTTTCGCCGCGCGAGAGCAGCATGTAGATGCGGTAGAGGTTGGCCTCGGTGGAGGCGGGATCGAGCTTGAGCGCCTCGTCAAAGGCGCGGCGGGCGCGCATGACGTGAATCTGGCCGCCAAAGCCGTGGCGCGCATACTGCAGCTCGGCGATGCCCAGGCCGGTCCAGCCGGCGGCGAAGGCAGGATAGGCCTCAGTGACGCTCGAAAACTGAGCGTGGGCGCGATCGAGGTCGGCGCGCGCGGAGGTGCGCACCATGAACGAACCGAGCAAGGCCCGCGCCTGCAAGTAGTTTTCGCTCACGGGGCCGGGCAGTGAGCCGTCGCGCGCGGCCGTGCGCGGCGCCTCGCCGGGCGGGAGTTCGATCCTTTCGGCGGCACTGAGGCCGTGGAGCGTGGCGAAGACCTCGTTGGCGATCTCAGTTTGCACGGCGATCAGGTCCAGCGAGGGGACGCGGATGGAGCCGCCGGCGCGCACGCTCTGCGCGGCCACGTCGAGCAGTTGCCAGTTGAGGTCAAAACCACCTTCGGGGCCGCTATCGGAACTGCTCCCGGAACTGCTCTCAGAGCGCACAAAGCTGCCCGCGAGCACGAGGGAGACGAGCAGCTTTTGTCCGATGGCCAGAGGATCCATCTGGGCGAGGGGAAGCTGCATGAGGGTGCTGGAGGGCCGCACGACGAGCGCGGGAATCCGGGCCAGGCGCGCGGCGATGGCGTCAGCCAATGCCAAGCCGTAGAGCGGCGGCGCTTCGCCCGCGCCCAAGTTGGCAAAGGGCAGCACGATGAGGGAATTGGCTTGCAGGCGCTCGCCCGCCGACTCGCGGAAGCGTTCGGCGAGCATGGAGAGCAGTCCGGTGGCGCGCTTGTCGTCCGTGACGCCGGCGGGGAGGTTGACCACGGCTTCTCCGGGGATGATTCCGGTTTCGATGCGCAGCGCCTTCATGATGGTTTTGAGCGCCTCGCGCACCTCTGCGGCCGAGGCATACCGCGCCGCGGGATTCTTTTCAAGACACATGGCAATCACGCTTTTGAGCTCGGGCGCGATCCCAGGGACGATGGCGCTCAAATCCTCGGGCTCAAGGAACTGAATGGCGTGAATCGCCTGAAGGTCGTCGTCTTGGGGCTTGACGAAGGGATGGCGGCCGCCGGCGAGTTCGTAAAGGATGACTCCCAGCGCCCACAGGTCCGATTGCACGCTCGACTGACCAGTGACAAACTGCTCCGGGGCCATGTAGCGGATGGTGCCGCCGCGCGCCGTGTAGACGGCCGCGAGCGCCGCCTGGGGGGACGGTCCCGGCTTGGCCGGATCGAAGCCGGCGTCTTCGGGGCGCAGCCGGCGCGCCAGCCCGAAATCGAGAATCTTCACCAGGCCGCCGTCGGAGAGCATGACGTTCTGCGGCTTCAGGTCGCGGTGAAAGATGCCCAGCGAGTGCGCGGCTTGCAGGCCGTCGGCGATCTGAATGCCGACGGAGAGCACCAATTGCGGGCTGGCCGGGCCGCGCGCAATCAACTGATCGAGGGACTGGCCGGGGACATATTGCATGGCGATGAAGGCCTCGTCGCCGCTCTCGCCCACCTCGAAGATGGCGCAGACGTTGGGGTGCTCGATAGCCGAGGCCAGGCGCGCTTCGCGCAGGATGGTGGAGCGCATCTGCTCCTGGGTCAACGGTCCGGCGCGCAGAATTTTGAGCACCGCAGGCCGCTCCAGCAGCGTGTCGTTGGCCAGGTAAACGACGCCGTTGCCGCCCGCGCCCAGGCGGCGCAGGATCTCGTAGTGTTCGATGATCTTGCGTTTCATTCGCTTCACTCCAGTGTACGGTGTTTCGAGCGTGTTTCATCAAGCCGGTGCGGAGGGTTGGCGCAGCATGGGGCAGGGCGGCGATGCGAGCGGCATGAATCTGTTAACGTCGTAGTGAGCATGAAAGGATTGCGCAGAGAGGCGGCAAGCAGATTATCGCGCCCTTCGGGCCGCGTTTCTCTTGGGGTTTGCGGCGGGCGGCCTTCAAGGCCGTTGTGGAGGGCCGGCGCACAGGCAGCCTTGGCTGTGGCGGTTGCGCTGCCGCTCGCGGCCCAGCAAAAGCCGCCGCAGCTTACTCCCGCGCGGCCGGCGCAGTCTGCGCCGGCCGCGGCCCAACCGCCGCCGGGCCAGGGCGCGCAGCTCCACACGGGCACCAGCAGCGGCCTGACGACCGACCTGCGCATCCAAGACCTGCTCGCCGATCACCAGTACTTTCTGGTTCAGTCCGAGCTCAGCAAGCTGCCGCCCGAACAGGCGCAGCTTTACCGCGGCATTCTGGCCAACCGCTCGAACGACCTCCAGCAGTCGATCCAACTATTGGCGCCGCTCGTCAAGCGCGTGACCGCCAGCGGCAACGCCGCCCAAGAAAAGCTGCTGCGCGAGGCGCTGGCCGAGGACTATCTGCGCGAGGGCGACTGGGCCGAGGCAGCCAAGGCTTATGCGGCGCTGGAAAGCCGCCTCCATGCCGCGCTTTCGCCCGAGGAGCAAGATGAGATCGAGATGCCCCTCAAGCTGCTGCCGCTGGCCGCGAACAATCCCCCCACGACCGTCGATCCTTGCGATCCCTTTGAGGTGCAGGCGAGCGAAGACCCTCTCGGCCTCATCGATATTCCCGTTTTCGTCGATGATCGCTCCCACAGTTGGATGCTGGACCCGACTCTGCCCTTTAACCTCATCGATTTTTCCACTGCGAAGGAGGTTGGCCTCAAGGTCTCCCGCCAGTTCGCCACCATCCGCACGCTCACCGGCCGGCCGATTCAGGTGCGCATGGCGGTGATCCCCCGCTTCACTATCGGCGGCATTCTCACCCTGCACAATATGACCGTCTTTGTTTACAACGACGCCGACTACTACTTTCCGCAATCGAGGTATCAGGTGGAGGGCGTGCTGGGCTATCCCGCGCTGTCGGCGCTGGGCGCGATTACCATCACCGGCGAAGACATGGTGCAGGTGCGCCCGGCCAAGGATCCCGATCCCGGAAACAAAGAGGGCTGGCCGGTCACCGGCGCGCGCTTCTTTTTGGACGGCAACAAGATCATCGTCGCTCTGACTCGAACTGCGGCCAGAGGAACGTCTTTCGCCGGCGGCGATTCCGGTCCCGGCAACTACGACATGTACGCGGTGGACGCCGGAGGCCAGCAGACCTACCTGACCTCGCGCTACTTCGATGAGCACGCCGCCGAATTTGCCCATCAAACCATGACTCTCTTTGCCTTTCCGGGTCTGGAATCCTCGCCGCCGCAGCCCTCCTTCGTGGCCGAAACCGTCCCCCTTACCGTGGGCAAAACCACGATCAACCTTCATTACATCCGCGTCTTCACGCAGCCCCTGGGCTCGGCCGCGCTCGACGATGTGTACGGCGTGCTGGGCAGCGACGCCCTCGGCCAGCTCGGCAGCTACACCTTCGACTACCGCAACATGCGCTTCAGCGTCGAGCCAGAGTAGCAGAGGACTCTTGGGCCGGGAGGCTTCCCGGCCGAAAAACTCTGGGGGATCGAACCTGCTGGGTTGGCGAGACGCATGATCGGCTCCCGCAGGTGAGATCAATCCATCCCCGCCGCGCGCAGCACCGCGTCGGCCACCTCATGGGGCGCGAGCGCATCGGCGCGGATGGAGACGTGCGCCTGGCGGTAGAGCGGCAGGCGCCTTTCGTAGCGCCGGGCGAGGTTCACGTGGTCGGCCAGGACCGGCCGCGTGTGCTCCGTGCCGCCGCAGCGCGCCAGCGTGGTCGCCAACTCGATCTCCAGATGCACGAGCAGCGTGGCGGGAGCGTTCCGCAGCAGCGCGCGCGTCTGAGCGTCTTCGATTGCCCCTCCGCCCAGCGCCAGAACCAGATCCTCGCCGCCGGCCAGGCGCGCGATGACGGCGCGCTCGCGTTCGCGGAAGGCGGCCTCGCCGTGGCGCGCGAAGAGCTGCGCGATGGGCGCGCCGGCCTCGGCCTCGATCACGCTGTCTGCATCGACAAAGCGCCAGCCCAGGCGCGCAGCCACCAGCGGGCCCACGGTGCTCTTGCCCGAGCCCATGAACCCGGTGAGCACGATGCGGCGCAGGGGCGCGTCCGTTCGCCGGCGAGCAGCGGCGCGTGGCTCGGTTTGGGCTGGAACTCTCATGCGGACGGCCTGCGGACGCATGTACTGGTATCAGTATAGGGAAAGCGCGGCCGCGCTGGCGCATCTTCGGAAATGCTGTAGAGCATCCGAATCGCGCTACTTGTAGCGGTACACGGTGACGCGCAGGATTCCTTGTGCGGGCCCAGTGCGCAGATACAGAGCGTTGCCTTCGCCGGTGGCGTCTCCGGCGAGCATCCGGCCGGCCACCCAGCGGCCATCCACAAAGCTGCCTTCCTCCACGGTTCCGAGTCCGGCCAGCGGCGGTCCGGGCGTATCGGGCGTAAACGTGATCTTCAGATCGGAGCCGGCGATATAAAACTGGTCCGGCGCGATGCGAATGAAGATGGCGTGCGGAACGGGAGCGGAGGGCGCGTAGGGCGAGGATGGCGCCGGGGCCGGAACCGGCGGCCGGAAGCCTGCTGCCCTGCTGATGTTCAGGGTGTAATCTCCCAGCCGCACCCGCAGGGAGCGGTTCACCGGCTCCAGCATCGCGGCGGCAACGGTTCCATTCGTCTGCGCCTGGAGAATCATGGGCGAAAGCTGCGAGAGGATGTGATAGGCGTGCGCGAGTGCGGCTGCTGCCGGCTTCGGCATCCGGTCGATGCTGAACGGCGAAAATCCAATGGCATGGCGATCGCCGAAGGCGAAGAAGGCCACCGCCGCGCCCTGATCGCCGCTGACAGCCTCGGGGATGAACAGCGGATTTCCCGGAACGCCGTACTTGGCCGTCCACTTTTCGAAGTTGAAGTAGATGTCCGGCGCGAGGAGGTTAAGGTCCGGGGCTGCGGCGCGCCAAATGTCCAGGGAATGCGAGAGCGGCCCGCCGCTGTTGTACTGGCCGGCTGTGAACCCCGGCACAATCAGCGCCGCGTTCACATACATGGGCAGAGGATATTCGGCCTTGCCCGCCGCCGCGACCTTCTCGATATAGCGCGCGTAGTGCCAGGCCATGAAGAGGTCTTCGGTCTCCGGCCCTGGGCCGAAGACCTGCTCCCATGTGCCGGAGGTCCGGAATCCCGCCGCCTGCCAGCGGGCGAGCAGATAGGGTCTGAGCGCGGCGCGATGTTTCTGGAGATCATCCATCAGGCGTTGAGGCACGGGACCGCGATAGGCGGCGTTGGCCGCCGGCGAGTGGTCGCGCGCATCGGGAATCACGCCCACCTCGTTCTCCACCTGGATCATCAGGACCGTGTGCGCCTGGCCGTCCACCTCGCGGATGTTCTGCATCAAGGCCGCGAAGGCATGAGCATCGGCCTCGCAGTTGGCTTGGCTGAATGGGCTCAGCCGCTCGGTTCCGGAACCGTCCCGCATCTCCACGCGCGGAAAGCGGGTGAAGTCTCTCTTCACCCAGTCAGGCGCATAACTGGACCAGGAGTTTTTCCAGCTTCCGAACCACAGGAGGACCAGATGCAGGTGGTGCGCGCGGGCGCTGCGGATGAGGCCGTCCACGGTGCTGAAGTCGAAGTTGCCCTCGGCGGGTTCAAGCTGCGCCCAGGAAACACCCGCCAGGACCGTATTCAGGTGGTCCGCAACCAGCTTGGGCCAGATCGGCTGCATGTACTTGAGGCTGGTAGCCGAATTGTTGCGCAGCTCGCCGCCGAGCATGAGAAACGGCCGGCCGTCAACGATCAGTTGCGTAGCCTGGCCGCGCTTTTCGAGATGCGGAATCAGGTGCGGAATCGGCGCGGCTGACGGCGCCTGGCCGAAGGCGCTCGCCGCCGCCAGCAGGGCCATCACGGCCGAATAGCGAAGCAAAAGGCGGGAGCGCATTCCAGATTCACCTCACCCTGAGACGAGCCCCTGAGACGAGCCAAGGATGGTCTGCTGATTCTCTTTCAAGAACAGGCAATTATACGATTCGCCGGGCGCTTGTGCGCAGCGCCGGTCAGGGCGTCTGCAAATAGTTTGAGGCAAATAGAACCTGCTCACGCGCCGCGGCCCCGCCAGGGGTTGATAGAGCGATGACGGGGCCGCGGGGATGCTTCCGAAAGAGGCGTCCGATCAGAACAGCACGTGCAACGACATAGAGATCAGGCGCGGGCTGCCGATGGTGTCCTCAACGACGCCCAGCCCCAGATTGTTCTGCAGCGTGCCGTCGGGGTTGATGGAATATACCGTGGCCCGGTTCTGATACGTGCTCAGCGCCGGATTGTAGGCCGGCGCATTATTGAAATTCGGGTTGCCGGAGACGGAGTTATACGGAATGTCGAAGCTCGATGTGTTGGTGACGTTGAAGATGTCGAAGCTGTACCTGAGCGAGACCTTTTCGGCAACCGGCATGGTCTTGACGAAGGACACATCCGCACGCGGTTGGAAGGCTTCGCGGAAGATGTTGCGCTGGCCGCCCGGCCCCCAGCCGGTTTCAAAGACGTCGCAGACCATATTGCCGGCCGTGGAGAGGCCGCAGGGCGGCACGCCGTTGACGCCGGGATTGACGAACGGCACCGCAAAAGCCGAGGAATTGAGCGCCGGCCCGGCGTTGGGTCCCGACTTGAAGGCGCCGCTTTTGCCGGTTTCAGCCTGACGCGGCTCGAAGCCCGGCTTCAAGGGAACAATGGGATTGGTGATGCCGTCGTTGGTGCTGTAGTACTGGCTGGCGACGGTTCCCGTGTAGTCTTCGACGCTGTAGGGCTGACCGCTCTGGAAGACGGCGATGCCCTCCAGGCCCCAGCCGTTTACGATCCTCGAAAGCACGTCTCCGGTGTGGACCACGTCCGGCTCCTGGTAGATGAAGTTGAAGGTGGTGTCGTTGGTCAGGTCGAAGTCCGAGTTGCCGTAGCCGCTGCGCAGGTCGAGGGGATTGCTGCCGTTGTAGAAGAGGCCCAAACCGCTCTGTTCGTCGAGGGAGTGCGACCAGGTGTAAGAGAGGCTAAACTGCAAGCCGTGCTGCATACGCCGTTGCAGTTGCACTTGGAGGGCGTTGTAGCTGGAGACGCCCGCGGCCTCGTACTCCACCGAGTTGATGCTGTAACCGATATAGGGCACGCGCAGGTCGGTGTTGCCGCCATCGTAGGTGTAATACGGTTCGGTGGTCAGAGGATTGCCACTGGTGTCGGTGGTTTGCTCGCCGTAGGAGTAGATCTGGCCGTGGACGGGATGGGCGGGAGTAGCGATCTGCGGCTGGTTGAAGGGGACCGGGACCACGCCATGACGGCCAAGATTGCCCACGTAGCCAATATCGACCACCGTATTGTTGACGGGCTGCCATTGCATGTCGAGCATGAAGTTCATGGTGTAGGGGAGCTTATTGTGCATGTCGTAGGAGCCGAAGGGATAGGTTTGGTCGCCGTTTTCCAGGCCCGCCATGTTGGGCAGGTACTGGTAAAAGGTCTGGGGATTGCCGGTGGGCGGCGGCGGCGGACTGGTGCCGAAAGGATTGGAGAGGGTAGCGCCGCTGGGCGGTGAGAAGGGCACGACGAAGGGCGGTTCCTGGGTTACGCCGAAGGGGCCGCTGATGCCGCTGCCGGCGCCCGGCGAAAGGTAGGTAAAGTATTCGCCGCGGTTGTAGTACATGCCAAAGCCGGTCCGAAAGACGATTTTGCCGTTCATCCCTGGCGGCATCCAGGCTACGCCGAGGCGCGGCGAGATGCCCCATTGACGCGCATCGAGGGTCGAGTTGCTCACTCCCGGCGTGTGATAGAGCTTGTTATTGCCGGCCACAACGAAGCCATCGTTGACAATGGTGTCGCTGGTCTGGTTGTAGTCGTAGAGAGAGGGGTCGAAGTTGAACAGGTTGCCGTATTTCTCCCACAGCGGTCCGTCGTAGTCGTAGCGCAAGCCGGCGGTTATGCTCAGGCGCGGCGTCATCTGATACTTATCCTGCACATAAGCGCCGACGTAGGTTGCCCTGTAATAGCGGCTGGAGGCACCCTGCAGGAAGCTGGAGTTGTTGCGATAGACGTTGCCTTCGGCAAAGTCCTGGAAGGTTCTAAAGTCGATGATGCCGCTGTTCTGGCGGCGGTTGACGATGTTGAGCTGCGTGTAGGAGTAGGTGACGCCGTAACTCAGGGTGTGTTTGCCCAAGGTGGAGATGGCGGTGGTTGAGCCTTCCCACAGGTTCTGGAAGCTGCCGTCGCGCACAAAGTCGCCCGTGGGGCCGATGTTCAGACCGTTGGAAGTGTAGGGAGTGAGCTGGCTGATGGTGATTCCTGGGAAGAAGGGGTATCCGAACATATTGATGCCCATAGCCGCAGGTCCGAAGGGCTGGGCGTTGGTGCTGTAAGCCTTCTCGCGGGAAAAGCCGAAGACCTGCTGCCAACTGAAGCGGGCGGAGGGGGTATAGCTGTTGCTGATCGAGGCCACCTGGCTGCCGGCGTCGAGGTATTGGTCGAAGCCCTCCACCTGGCTCTGGGTAAACGGGTTTTCGGCCGGGTCGTGCTGGTAGTAGTACTTCAAAGCGACGAGGTCGTTCTTGGTGGCGTTGTAGTCCAGGTTGGCCACCGCTTGGTCGGCGATGAAGCTGGGCGTCGCAAAGAGCGTGGCATCGGGTTCGTTTTTCAGAAGATTCTGCGCAGCATTCGCGCCCACCGAGGGAATCAGGTATTGCCCGTTGGGCAGCTTGGCCTGGAGCAGCTTGAGCGCGGCCGGATCGAAGCCGGTGAAGGCCGGCGCACCGGCGGACTGGCTTGAAGTCACGGCCGCGGTCAGTCCCGCGGCGCTGCGGTCGTTCGTGAGGCCCGAGGGCAGATAGAGAGCCGACTCCCCATTGAACAGATCGGTCACGCGCACCCCGTTGTAGGCGATGAACCCGAACAGCTTGTTGCGGATGATGGGTCCGCCCAGGGTTCCGCCTGCGGTCCAGCGGTGCATCTCCGGGTTGACCTGGTTTTCCGGAATCGAGCCTCCGTACTGCACGCTCTGCTGCTTATAGAAGAAAGGCGCGGCGTTGAGCCAATTGGTTTGATGGCTGGCGAAGGCCTCGCCATGGTAGACGTTGGAGCCGGTCATGGTGGCCAGAGTAACCTGCGCGCCGCTGGTTTCGCCCTGCATGGCGTCGTACATGGAGGTGTTGACGTTCATCTCCTGGATCATCTCCGGAGTGGGCGTCGGCAACGAGTTGCCGATGGCATCGTAGACCGAAGTGTTGGTCTGGATCATTCCGCCGCTGACGAAGGTCTCACCGGTGTTGGGCACCACGCGCCCCGATGGCTCCTGACTGGTGCTGTTGCCGTTGAAGAGATTGCTGACGTCGATTCCGTTCACGGTGAAGGTGTTGTCGGTGGCGCGCTGGCCGTTGACCCACAGCGCCTGGTTTCCCAAACCTTCATTCGTACCCGTGCCGTTGATGAACTGCGCGTTGGCGCCCGGCGCCAGGATGGCAAGCTGCGTAAAGCTGCCGGTAGCCAGCGGGACCTGCTGCACTTGCGCGTTGTCCATGGTGTATCCGTTGGTGGTGTCAACGGTATTGAGCATGGGAGAGCCGCTGACGACAATCGACTGGCTGGCGTTGCCCACCTTCAGTTGCACCCGCAACGTAGTGGTCTGGCCGGCTTGCACACGAATGGTGGGGTAGTTGGCAGTTTGAAAACCATTTTTGGTTACAGTCACCAGATAGGTGCCGATAGGGAGGTTCTGAAAAGCGAAGGAGCCGTCCTTGCCGGACTGCATAGTCCGGCTGAACGCGGTTGCGTTGTTCACGATCTGCACGGTGGCGCCGGTAATCAGTGCGCCGGAGGTGTCGGTGATGTTTCCGGCAATTACGCCGAGTGTCTGCTGGCCAGGGCAAGGAATGCAAAACAGCACGGCGAAGACGATGAGATAAGGGGAGAACATTCTACGGCGGTGTTGCATGGCGCGAATCTCCTTTTCCCAAGAGGTTAACCGTCAATAATTAAATTGAGGTTAAAGCGGGTTATTCCGTTCTAGTCAGTGACCTTCTGTTACGGAGAACCGCAATATATGCTTCGCCGGCCAGTATTTGCAATAGCAATTGCTGTGGAAATATTGGGAATGAATTTGATTTTTTCCACAGTCTTACGGCATTTTTCGGAGATACTGGGAGCTATCGAGAACTGTGAAAGCGGATTTTTGTTGAGGGAAAATGCACTCAGCAGGAGCGGTTCCGGTCTACACCTGTTCCGAAAATGCGATAGGGGTTGCCGCCGTCAGGTTCGAGGCGCTCTGACGCCCAGCCTTCGCTTGCACTCTTCAAACCCCCGGCGCTTTTGAGCCGTGGCTGCATTCTGCTCATCTGTGAAGCGGCAGACGGTTGCAGGCCAGCGCCTTCACGCGGTATACGCTCCGATCCGCGTCTCCCGCATGGTGAGCGCATCGCACTCCCGGTCCAGCTTCTCGTACTGACGGTCGTGTTCTTTGCGGAAGGCCCGGAAGTCGTCCTCGCTGGCCCAGCGGTCGATGGTCAAGTATGCGCCCGGCACGTAGGCGTCGCGCAGCAGCTCGGTGCCCAGGTAGCGGGGCGAGGAGCGAAACAGTTGCGCCCACGCTCCGTCCGGCCCATAGGCCGCTTCAAAAGCGGCCCTCTTCTCCTCGGCAATCTCGAACCGCCAAACCACGACAAACATGCGCTGTCCTGACCTTGTATTCATTCATGTTAGCGCAGGCCAAAGGGCGCGCCCGCACATTCGTCCACGGGGTTTGCCGCGCGGGCCCTCTTCCGGCTCCGGCCGGATCGAGGAGCAACGCTCAGGGCGCCACTTCCTCTGGATGCACCGCTATCCCGCTCCTGCGCAGCTCAAAGTTCAGCACCCATGTACTGGGCACAGCGCGCCCACCCGTGAAAGCCGGCACAAACCGCCATTGACGCGCCGCCTTGAGCGCAAAGGGAAGGAAGTAGGGACTCGTTCCAGCCTGGCCGATTGCGGCGCTGCTCACCACGCCCTCCGCGTTCACCGCCACGCGAACGCTGAACCGCACCGCCCCGTGGATGGTCTGCATCGCCGGTTCCGGTACGCTGGGCATCACCCGCTCCAGCACGGCTCCATGCTGCACCGGAGCCGCCGAAGACCGCGCACCATAACCCTGCTGACGCGCCGGAGTCTCGCCCTGCCCCGCGGTTCGCGCTGACGGCAAACTGGTTGGGACCTGCTCCGGTTTCGGCGCCTCATGCCTGCTGTGCAGCCAAACTCCCACCGCTGCGCCCATCCCCAGCAGAACCAGCCCTATAATCCGCGCTCTCCGTCTTGCGGCAGAGCCCTTCCGCGCAGGCGCAGATGGCCCGCCTTCCAGCTCGCGCTTGAGCCCGCGCTCTGACCCGCGCGCCGGCCCCAGGCTTGCCCCGGTGCCGCCGGCCAGCAGATCCCTTACCCGCGCCAGCGTGCACCGTTTCGCCGGATTCCCCCGCAGGCATTCCTGCGCAATCCTCGCAAACGGCTCCGGCAGACCCTCCAGCAACGCGGGAACGCTCCCGCCTGCCGCCTCCCAATCCGGCGTCCGCTGGGTCAACGCCTCCACCAGCGTCACGCCCAGCCGCCACACGTCACCGGCCGGAGTGTTTTCCGCCGCCTCCGGCGTATCATACGCATCGGCCCCGCCGCCGTGGTACGCCGTCTCCGCCCGCTCAACGCCGTCCGGCGAAAGCTTCAGGCAGTCGTTCACCGCCATAATCTTCACCGGCCTCAGACGTGCGTGGACAAATCCCCGTCCGTGGAGGTATTCGAGCGCCTCTATCAGCGGCGGCAGCAACTGCCGGGTTTCGCCTGGCGTCAGCGGCCGCTCCTGGATTACGTTGGCAAGGACCTCATCGGCGAATTCGGTCACGCAATAACCGACAGCGGCATCGTCCATCCGGCACTCGCCCGTTCCCAGCACGCGCACCAGGTGGGGGTGATCGAACCCCGCGGCTGCCCGCCAGCCTGCGGTTCGCTCGCGCGCATCCTCGCCTTCGGCCAAAACCAGCCGGATCGCCGCCTGCCGGGGTCCCTCGCCCGGCGCCTCGGTCAGGAACACTCCGCCGTTCCCGGAACCTCCCAACCATTGGAGCAAAGGATACCGTTCATCTACCCTCCGGCCAACCCAACCGCCGAGTTCCGTTCTGTTCATGGCAAAACCATTTTATCGAGAGCGGGTTAGGCGCAAGACCCGCAACCTGCCGGCATGGCCGCCGTAAGCGCATCCAGCCCATCTCATTTACTGAGATTCCGTCTTCGCATACGGGGGCATACTTAGGAAGGGACGGCTCTATTCGGGGTGATCTTCCCCCCGGTTTCACCGCTCGTTGGCCGCGGCTAAAGCCATATGTTTCGGCACGCGGGCAGCCGCATCATCCGCGGTTTGAAAAAAAAGCGTCCCATCAACTTGGCCGCCGCCGGCCGGTGGTTTCTCACGGCCTCGGCGCGCTGAGCGATGATCGAAAGAACATCATCGAAAAAAAGATCGAAAGGGACAGATATCCGGCTCGCGGAGAAAAACATATGAAAACTACTGCTCGTTATCCAGGCATTCGCGTTACCGCCAACGGCAACCAGCTTGTCTCCTACCATACGGAGACGCGCATTGCCGACGCCGGCGTCTTTTATCCCATTACGCCCTCCACGGAGGGCGGCGAGCTGTTCCAGCAGGCCTATGCTGAGGGCCACTTGAACGTCTTTGGGCACAACACCTTAGCCATCGAGGCGGAAGGCGAGCACGCGGCCCAGGGCGGGGCCATCGCGCACTCGGTGTGCGGCAAGCGGGTGGTCAACTTCACCTCCGGCCAAGGCGTGGTCTACGGCGTGGAGCAGTACTATCACGCGCCCGGCAAAGGCTCGACCATGGTTCTCGAAGTCGGCGCCCGCGCCCTCACCAAGCACGCGCTCAACGTCCACTGCGGCCACGACGACATCTATGGCGCGCTGGACACAGGCTGGATCATGCTCTTCGGCAAGGACGCGCAGCAGGCAGCCGACCAGGCCCTCATTCTCCGCCACGTCACGGAGCTCGCGCTCACGCCGGGCATGAACATCATGGACGGTTTTCTGACTTCGCATCTGGAGCGCACCTTCTACAAACACGAGTCCGGGCTGATCCGCGAGTTTCTGGGCGCGCCCGACGACATCATCGAGTGCCCCACCGAGGCCCAGCGCGCGCTCTTCGGCCCCACGCGCCGCCGCGTGCCCAAAATGGTGGACCTGACCAACCCTGTCCTGCTCGGCCCGGTCCAG
>JAJYZC010000041.1 GCA_021800255.1 Acidobacteriota bacterium | reverse complement strand
GTGAGCCGTCCGGCGCGGCGGCGCGGGCGGATGCCGGCGTGAAAGAGGGATTCGTCGGCATAGATATTGCCCACGCCCGAAAGAAGATTCTGGTTGAGGAGCGCAGCCTTGATGGGGAGCCGGCGGCCGCGAAACAAAGCGGCAAATTCATCTGCTCCCACGGCCAGCGGCTCAGCGCCGGGGGGCTGAAACGGCGCGGAACGTCCAAGGTCGCGGAACTCCAGGCGGCCGAAACGGCGCGGATCGACGAAACGCAGTTCGCGGCCGCTGGCCAAGCTGAGCCGGGCGTGGGTGTGGGCAGCAACGGGAGCATCAGGCGTGGTGACCAGCAAACGCCCGGTCATGCCCAAGTGGACGATCCATTGAGCGCAGGGAGCCTCCGGCCGGTGTGGGCGCGGGGCGGAGTTGCATGGAAGAGCGGATGCAACGCGGGCAGAATCCAGGGGCGGTCCCAACTCGCACACGATATGCTTGCCGCTGCGATGGACAGCCAGCACGGTGCACCCCAGAAGGCCCCTGGATTGCCGAGCTGGCGGAGTCTTGAATGGCTGGCGGTGAGGGCCGAACCAAACCTGGAGGATGCGGTCGCCGCACACCCGCTTATGAACGCCGCGGGCAATGGTTTCCACCTCGGGGAGTTCGGGCATCGGATTATTGTAGAAGATTGTGCGCAGGGAGCGCCGGCCGCAGGCTCACCGCTTCGCCAACTCACAGGAAGAAATCTGAGGTTCCATCGCTGCGTCCCCTTCGCTTCGGTCCCGCAAATCGCAGCGATTCTTTGTAGAAAAAATCGCTCTTGAGGGAGTGGGGTTGTTCGTCTCCGGCATCCGCACCGATCTTGGGTGAAGATGCATCAGGGGTGATGCTCAAGCATTTCGCGCTCGTTCTCGCCGAAAAGTTGTTGCGCGCTACCCCACTTTTCCAGATAAACCGCACTCAATACGAGGCCGAAGACGAAAACCGCCACTGAGATGCCCTCAATCAGGTTGAGGTCGCTATTTTCCTCTATGGTTTGGTAGACAATGATGCCTGCGATATTGCGCGGAATGATGCGCATTTGCTGCGGGGCAGGCAAGCGGGGCAAGGTATCTGCGTAATGCGTAGAAATCGCTGCGGAAACGATGAGGCCGGCCAAACCCGGCAATAAAAACAACAGCGCGAAGAACCTAAGTGTTGCCAATTGCGCGGCTTTCATCTATTCAGCCCCTTGCGGATGTTACCCGCATGCATCTTTTACTTTAGCGATCCTCCGGCTGTCCGCGGCCTATGGAATCCTCATCGTGGGGGCTACGAGTTCGGAGATCCCGGATCGTCAACGGAACGCGACGATACCTACTCTCGTCCAGCCGGAGCGCCTTATACACTTGGCTGCATATTAACACGATTGCAATAGCGAAAAGTCAACAAAAAAATCCACTCAATTTTATAGCAGCAATCGGAAGCGCAATACTGCCCGGTAGCCACAGTCGGGACCCATGGTACTTGGTTCAGCGCCGTCCGTTTGCCGCCTTCAATCGGCCAGCGTTGGCGCTTTACTTTGCGGACCGGCCAAGCGCAGCAATGCACCTAAGCTGCCGCAACGGAGATGCTTGCCCATGTCCGCATCTGAACTGCACGCTTGCCGGTTAACCAGGTCCGTGCCGCTGCACGGCTTTGGTCTGCTTTAGAATCACTCCAAGCTCTTTTTCGCTTCGGGCCGCAGAGAGTATGCTGAAGCGAATCACAAAGGGGGGTCTGAACGATGCGGAGATTTCTGCGGACAGGCATGGTGTGTGGGACGCTGCTGGCGTGTATTTTGGCCGTGGGTTTTGCCTCAAAGGCTGCGGGGCAAGAGGCCGTTGCGGCCCCGGCGGCGAACAAAAACTTCAAGGTCGCGGTCTACATCCCCGTCAACATCGTGGAGCGGATGAGCAACCGGCAGTATCTGGAGTCAACCTGGAAGCAGATTTCCGCCGGCGTGAAGGTGAACAAAGTCTACATCGAGACCTACCGCAGCCGTGAGATGGCCAGCGGACGGCTCATCGAGAGCGTAAAGAAATTCTTTTTGGACCGCGGCGTCGAAGTGGCGGGCGGCATCGCGTACAGCGACCTTTCGCCGGGACAGTTCCGCTCTTTCGTCTACACCAACGCCGCGGACCGGGCCTATGTGGAGCACGTGGCCGAGTTTACGGCCAAGCACTTCAACGAAATCATCCTCGACGATTTCTTCTTTGATAACACCAAGGAACCCTCGGATATCGCCGCAAAGGGCAACCAAAGCTGGTCTCAGTTCCGGCTGAAGCTGATGGACGAGGTGGCGCGGGACCTGGTGGTGGGCGCGGCGCGCAAGGTGAATCCCAAGGTGAAGGTCATCATCAAGTTTCCCAACTGGTACCCATCCTTCCAGGGCAACGGCTATGACCTGGCAGTGGAACCGTCGATCTTCAACGGCATCTACACGGGAACCGAGACGCGCGACCCTGTGATTACGGACCAGCAACTCCAGCAGTACGAGAGCTACGAGATCATCCGTTATTTTGATAACGTCGCGCCGGGCCGCAACGGCGGCGGCTGGGTGGACACCTTCAGTATCCGCTACGTGGACCGTTACGCCGAGCAGCTATGGGACACGATGCTGGCCAAGGCTCCGCAGATCATGCTCTTCGAGTATTCGAATCTGCTGCAGCCGGCGGTTGCCGGCGATCGCGGCGGGTGGGCGAATATGCAAACCAGCTTCGATTACCAGGCCTGGTGGCCGCATTCCACGCCCGATTTTGCCGCCGTGGCGGGCAAGGCTCTGAATGAGATTGATCCCATAGTCGGCAAACTGGGAAATCCCATTGGAGTGGCCGTCTACCGTCCGCTGAACTCCACCGGCGAGGACTTTCTGCCCGACTATTTGGGCGAGATTGGAATTCCCATCGAAATGTACCCCTATTTCCCCACGCAGGCAAAGACCGTTCTGCTGACCGCAGCCGCCGCGCACGATGCGCAGATTCTCGCCAAGATCAAAGCGCACCTGATGGCGGGCGGCAATGTGGTCATCACCACCGGATTGCTCAGGAAGATTCCGGAGCAGATCGCGCAGATATGCGAGCTGCGGATGCCCGGCAATCAGCTTCTGACCACGGAGTACTGGGGCGCATACGGAGCCGGCAACGGCGCCAGCTTAGGCGCTTCTGAACCGCTGATGGTGCCGGAGGTGGACTACATCACCAACGATGCCTGGCCCCTGGTGCGCGGCACGGCCAATGGGCGCGGCGCTCCACTGCTGCTGATGGACCGCTACGGCAACGGCATCCTGTACGTGCTCACCATCCCGGACAACTTCAACGACCTTTACCGGCTGCCCCAGGGCGTGCTGACCGCGCTGCGGAGCTACATCGGCGGGGACCTGCCGGAGACGATGGACGCTCCCAGCCAGGTGAGCCTGATGGAGTACGGCAACCACACCTTCGTGGTGCAGTCGTTCCGGAATACTCCTGTGACGGTGACCATCGCCGTGAAGGGCGATGCCCAGGCGCTGCGCAATCTCGCCACCGGCCAGATGGTGGAGCAGATCGCCTCGCCGCCCATTCCGCACCACTGGGGAGATAGCGGCGTTCCCGGCGCGCTCCAGAGAGCCATCTTTCGCGTCAAAGTGCTGCCGCACAGCTTTGACGCCTTTGCGGCGGCAGGGACCCCTTAATACACCAGCATTTGTTTCACCTAGGGCCGTGCTCATTCCGGCCCGCTGCGGGAGCGGTTGAAGAAGCAGGCCATCGCGTTGACCGCTCCCTACCGGAAGCACAACAAGAAGAGACGGGATGAGGATGGCCGGGCGGGCCTGCAACCATCCTGTTTTTCAGCTCTGCCGCCCTTCTCCGCAGCGCCGGCGTATCCGGTGGCGGAAAAGCGTTGAAGGGGCCGCCGAAGGCTCTCCCGAATCGGCATTTCATGGAATGCGTCTCGAATCAGGAACCTCAAGTGTGAATTCCCTTTCTTCCAAGCAATTTCTCTTGACCCGGCTTCTTAGACTGACCTCATCCGCCGCGAAACGGCAGGTAAGCATGGTCGTCAGAGCGCAAAGCAAGGGACGCGCATTCATCGGCTTGCAAGTGGGCGAGCACAATGTGAGGCGTTACTTCTCCCGAGAGATTGCGGTGATCGAGTTACAACTGGATCATCTTGCGATCCAGTGCGGACTGGCGCCCGAGTTTTGGGATGGCCGGCCGGAGATTTGCGATCCCCGGCTGGGCGCGTGGCTGGAGGCGAAGAACTTCTACGGCAAGCTGGGCGAAGCGCCGATGGCACTGGCGATGATCCCCTCGGGAAAGAATGCCTTCCGGCTACGGCCCATCGCGTTGCCCTGCCGGCCGGCAAACAAGCAGGCATTTTTTCCCACCGGACCGGCTTGAGCATTATCCTGCGCCGGGCCATACCACCCTTCAGCAGCCGGCAACGCTGTCTTCCTATGTGCCCCTTCCATGAGTTGATAGACTCGGATTGGCATGAAAATCAGTCAACTGCAAAAGGAGATTGAGCGGCACTTTGCCGCCGGGGCAGCGGCGGCAAACGATTCCGCGGCGATGAGCGCCTTTGTCGCGCTGCGCTCCGCCCTCGAGGCCGGCGAGGTGCGCGCGGCTGAGCCGGAGGCCAGCGCGCCAACCGGCTGGCGGGTGAACGCGTGGGTCAAGAAGGGAATTCTGCTCGGATTCCGGCTGGGCGCGCTGGAAGAGATGGCGGCCGGAAGCCTCTCGTTTGTGGACAAGCATACCTACCCCGTGCGGCATTTTTCTGCGGGCAACGGAGTGCGCGTGGTTCCCGGCGGTTCCTCGGTGCGCGCCGGAGCGTATGTGGCGCGAGGGGTGGTCTGTGTGCCGCCCATGTACATCAACGCGGGCGCATACGTGGACGAGGGCGCGATGGTGGACTCGCACGCGCTGGTGGGTTCCTGCGCGCAGATCGGCAGGCGCGTGCATCTGAGCGCGGCGGCGCAGATCGGCGGCGTGCTGGAGCCGGTGAACGCCAGCCCGGTCATCATCGAAGACGATGTGCTGGTGGGCGGCAATTGCGGTGTATACGAGGGCACAATCGTGCGCAAGGGAGCGGTGCTGGCCGCCGGAACCATTCTCACGCGCGGTACGCCGGTCTTCGATCTGGTAACAGGCGAGGTGCTGCGGGCAGCCGGCAATCTGCCGCTAACCGTTCCGCAAAACGCGGTAGTCGTGCCCGGCGCACGCGCCGTGGCTAGGGGCAAGGGCCATCCTAAGAGCGAAACCTGGGGGTTGAGTCTTTACGCGCCGGTGATCGTCAAGTACCGCGACGAAAAGACCGATTTGAGCACCGCGCTCGAAGATCTGCTGCGATAGAGGCGGAGACGGGCGAGTCAGCCGGCTACGGCATTTCGGAGATACTGCGAACGATTGAGAGCGGTGAAAGTGAATTTTTCTTAAGGCAAAATCCACTCAGCAGGAGCGGTCCCGGTCTTCCCCTTTTCCGAAAATGCTATAGCGGGAAGCGGGCGCGGACATCGTATCTCGAACCCTGCGCCGAGAGATGGCTCTCGTAGAGCAGAAATTCGCGCGCGGTGAAGGGGGTGAACTCCGGATGTACGCGCAGTTTCGCCATCAGTCCGGCGAGTTGCCGGGCGCGGTTCTGACCTTTGGTGCGGGCCAGCGTGATGTGGGGATGAAAGGGACGGTTCTCCGGCTGAAAGCCGCAAGGAGCGGTTGCGGCCACCACGCGCTGCTGGAGCCAGATCAGCGCCGGCGCAAGATCGACACCGGCATAGAGGATGCCGGCGCGGTCAAAGACGCCCAAAGCGGTGAGATGGATGGGAACGGGAGGCGAGACCACACCGGCGAGGCGAGCGGCGAGGCAGTTGTGCTGCTCAGCAGTGGCGTTGCCCAGAAATTGCAGGGTGATGTGCCAGGTCTCAGGCGTGGCCCAACGCAGACCGTCCACCGCGGAGCGCAGGCGCGCACAAACCTCTGCTAACTCGGCCATGACCGCATCCGCGAGCGGAATCCCTATGAACAAACGCATCCGCAGATAGTGTAGGACGGCTCCCGAGTTTCCGTGCTTTCGCAGGAAGTCAGCAAGGCAGCGAGTCAGCAGGCCGGCGAGGCGGAGAGACGGCTGAGGCGCGCGCAGGCAGAAGAACGCGCGGGAGGGTGAGGCCCTTACGGGGATTGCATAAATGGCGCTTTCGCGGAAGGCGATGGGGCCGGTACAATGCGGCAAACAAGCGGCCTTGATGCCGGAAGGAGGGTTCATGGATTTGGATGAGAGGCCTGTGACGGAGGAAACGGGGATCGCAGCGAGCGATTCAGAAACGGCGCTTACGCCCGGTCCGGAGGGTCCCGGCGAAGAACCTTATCACGGCCTGCGCTGGATCTTCGTGGGCGGCCAAGGACTGCGCGCCGGCTGGTCGGTGTTCCTCTTCATCCTTTTCACCGCCGCGATTGCGTTTGCGATGAGCCTGATCGTCAGGACGCTGACCGGGCATCGGCATCCCGGCGCGCCAGCCAGCCTCTCGCCCTTCCAGACGTTGATCTCTGAGTTGCTTCAGGTGCTCGCAATCCTGGGGGCGGGCGCGCTGATGGCGCGGATCGAGCGCCGCCGCATTTTGGATTACAACCTGCGCGGTCCGCGGCGGCCGCAGCATTTCTTCTTCGGATGGGCGGCCGGTTTCGTTGCGCTCTCGGCGCTGATCGGCGCGCTGGCTTGGGGCGGCTGGCTGCGCTTCGGGCCAGTGGCGCTCAATGGCCCCCGCCTACTGGGCTTTGGCGCTGTCTGGGCTCTGGCGTTCCTGTTGACCGGCTTCTTTGAGGAAGGCGCCTTTCGCTGCTACCTGCAATTCACGCTCACGCGCGGGATCAACTTCTGGTGGGCGCTGGGGATTGTCGGCGCCATCTGCCTGGACCTGGCCGTGCGGGCCAAAGGACACGGCGTTTACGGCGTTTACTTGATTGCGGCCGCGCTGCTGTTGCCCTGTCTGGCGCTCCATCTTAAACGCGCGCCCGGCTCGAGCTTTTGGCAGGCGGCCTGGGTTACGTCAACCGTGTTCGGCTTTCTGCACACCACCAACGGCGGCGAAGACTGGATAGGCATCTTTTCCGCGGCGGCAATCGGCTTTGTGTTTTGCGTGAGCATCTGGGTGACCGGCTCGGCGTGGTGGGCGATCGGCTGCCACGCCGCCTGGGACTGGGCGGAGACCTTTTTTTACGGGACCGCAGACAGCGGATTGGTTTCCAAGGGCCATTTCCTCACCACTATGCCCGCCGGCAAGGCTTTCTGGAGTGGGGGCACGGATGGCCCCGAAGGCAGCGTGCTGGTGCTGGGCGCGATCCTGCTGTTGTTGACGGTTTTGCTCCTGGTGTATGGCCGCAAACAGCCGCAGGCTGCAAAGGGCCGTGAATGAGATGGAGGCGACCGGCATAGCCCTGCGCGCGGCAGCGAACCGCAGCCAACCTCGGTTATCATGAGTTCGATGCCTGCGGACGTGAAATCCCTGATTCAGGAGGGCGCGGAGTTGACGGACCGCGCTCTGGAGGCGCTGATTCCCAGCCTGGAGACCGTGCCTCAGTCGATTCACGGGGCCATGCGGCATTCGGTTTTTGCCGGGGGCAAGCGGCTGCGGCCGGTGCTGGCCATGCAGGCGGGAGTGACCATTGCCGGCGCATTGCCGAAAGGCATTGAGCGGCTGGGCGCTGCGCTGGAGATGCTGCACACCTACTCGCTCATCCACGACGACCTGCCGGCCATGGATGACGACGACCTGCGCCGGGGCAAACCCACCTGCCACGTGGTCTTCGGCGAAGCCATCGCCATCCTGGCGGGCGACGCCTTACAGACGCGCGCTTTCGAGGTGCTGGCGGGGCTCGATTGCCGGCCCGCTGCTGCGGTCCAGATCATCGGGATCATTGCCAACGCCGTGGGCAGTGTGGAAGGCATGATCGGCGGGCAGGTTCTGGACATCGAGAGCGAGCACCTGAAGCCCACTCCGGAACTGGTGGAGAAGATCCATCGCGCTAAAACGGGCGCGTTGATCCGAGCCAGCGTGGTCAGCGGCGGGATTTACGCCGGCGCCACCGCCGAAGATGTTGCGCGCCTGGACCGCTTCGGGCGCAAGGCGGGCCTGGCCTTCCAGATCGTGGACGACGTGCTCGACATGACCGTGGATTCAGCGCACCTGGGCAAGACCGCGGGCAAGGACGCGGCCACGGAAAAGGCCACCTGGCCGGCGATCTACGGGATCGAGCAGAGCCGGTGCGACGCCGCGCAGTTGATCGAAGAGGCGTTTGCGGCGCTGGAGCCTTACGCCAGCCGGGCGGAGGGGCTGAAGTCCGTGGCCCGCTATTTGGTAGACCGGAAGAATTGAGAACTTCTCCGGCAGAGCCCTGCGCTGCGCAGTGATCTTTCCCGTTTCGGACGCCGTTTGGCAGCCCGCCTTTGGAGGGCTTTCCGTCCATAGCAGCCCTGCGACCGCTATCAGCCCTCCGCATCGGGTGGATGAAATGTGCTGGAACTACGGCATTTTCGGAAATACTGGGAACGATTGAGAGCCGCGAAAGTGGATTTTTCTTGAGGAAAAATCCACTCCGCAGGAGCGGTTCCGGTCTACACCTTTTCCGGCAATGCTATAGCCGGCCCGGTTATGCGTTATAGGTAGACGACGAAACCCGCCCTCCGTGTCCGGTCCAGTTGGTGTGGAAGAACTGACCGCGCGGCTGATCCACGCGCTCGTAGGTGTGGGCGCCGAAGTAATCGCGCTGGGCTTGGAGCAGATTGGCCGGCAGGCGCGCGGACCTGTAGCCGTCAAAGAACGCCAGCGCCGTGGAGAACGCCGGGGTGGGAATGCCGGCCTTGATGGCCTGCGCGACCGCCCGGCGCAGCGAGGCCTGGTATTTGTTTACGGCGCGATAGAAGAAGCTGTCCAAGAGCAGATTTTCGAGGCCGGGGTTCTTGTCGAAGGCGGCCTTGATCTTGCCCAGGAACTGGCTGCGGATGATGCACCCTCCACGCCACATCAGCGCGATGCCGCCCATGTTCAGGTTCCAGCCGTACTCCTTGGCCGCGGCGCGCAACTCCATGTACCCCTGGGTGTAGGAAACGATCTTGGAGCTATAAAGCGCGCGGCGCACATTCTCAATATGAGCGGCGCGGTCGCCCGCGGGGGGCTTCAGCTTGGGCCCGCGAAGAATCTTGGACGCTTCCACACGCTCGTCTTTCAGCGCCGACAGGCAGCGTGCGAAGACCGATTCGCCGATCAGGGTAACCGGCTGGCCGAGATCGAGCGCGCTGATGACCGTCCATTTGCCCGTGCCTTTCTGGCCCGCGGTGTCCAGAATCTTATCCACCAAGGGCTGGCCGTCGTCGTCCTTCTTGGCGAAGATGTGGCTGGAAATCTCGATCAGATAGCTGTCCAGCTCGCCCTGGTTCCATTGCGTGAAGACGGTGTGCAGTTCGTCGTCGTTCAGTCCTAGCCAGCGATGAAGCAGATCGTAGGCCTCGCAGATCAACTGGATGTCGCCATACTCGATGCCGTTGTGGACCATCTTGACGAAGTGGCCGGCGCCGTCTTCGCCCACCCAGTCGCAGCAGGGCGTTCCATCCTCCACTTTGGCGGCAATGGCCTGGAAGATGGGCTTGACGTGCGGCCAGGCGGCGGGATTGCCTCCGGGCATGATCGAGGGACCGTTGCGCGCCCCTTCCTCGCCGCCCGAAACCCCGGTGCCTATGAACAGAATGCCCTTGGCGGCCAGATCTTTGGTGCGCCGGGTCGAATCGGTATAGAGCGAGTTGCCGCCGTCGATGATGATGTCGCCTGGCTCCAGATAGGGCAGCACGTGACCGATCATCTCGTCTACGGTGCTGCCGGCCTTGACCATGAGCATCACGCGGCGCGGCCGCTTGAGCAGACCGGCAAACTCTTCCATGGTGTGTGCGCCCACCACCTGCGTGCCCTTGGCTTCGTTGGCCAGGAAAGCATCCACTTTGGAAACGGTACGGTTGAAAGCGGCCACCTTAAAGCCATGGTCGTTCATGTTAAGAATAAGATTCTGTCCCATAACAGCAAGGCCGATGAGGCCAATATCACATAATGGTTCAGGCATATGCCCTCCAATCAGTCAATTTTAGCAAACCAGAGATGCGCGCCCGATTCACAGCGATCGAGTGGCGTTCTTGCGGAAAGCGTTCAAATCCGATCAGTGGGAGTGGCCGTGGCGCCCAAGTTCTGTTTCGCAGGCCATCGCTCCAGGCGGCGTTACGCAGCCCTCTAGCGCATCACAGCCGGTGTGCTCGAATTGGATGGTCGTATGTCCGATCGCGAAGCTGTCGCGCAAGAGTTCGTTGAGCTTGGCCAGGATGCATGCGCTCTCCGACGGCGGAATGTCGGCGATAGTTACATGACAGGCCAGCGCGCGGGTGTGTGAGCCCAGCGACCAAACGTGCAGGTCGTGCACGTTGAAGACGCCGTCCACGGCTTCCATGCCGGAGCGAATCTGGGGCAGCGAGATGCCGCGCGGCGCGCCTTCGAGCAGAATGTTGATCGTCTCGCGCACAATGCCCAGGCTGGACCAGAGGATGAGGGCCGCAATCAGCAGCGACAGAACGGGATCGATCCAATTCTGGCCGGTGTACAGGATGCCCGCGCCGCCGGCGATGACCGCTGCGGTCGAAAGCGTGTCGCCGGCCATGTGCAGGAAGGCCGAGCGCAGGTTGACATCGCGGGCCACGCCCCACAGCAGCGCAGCGATGGCGCCGTTCATCACCACCCCGGCCGCGGCCACGATCATCATCACCCGCGGCTCGACGGCCACGGGGCTGGAAAGCCGGCGCACGGCCTCCGCAAGAATCCAGAGAGAGATCAAAATCAGCACGGCGGCATTGACGAATGCGGCTAGCACGCCGGCACGCTGGTAGCCGAAGGTCTTGGTGCTGTCGGCCGGGCGCGACTGGAAGTAGACGGCGGCCGAGCTGAGCAGGAGGGCGAGAAAATCAGAAGCGTTGTGGCCGGACTCGGACAGCAGCGCCAGAGAGTGGGCGCGCAAACCGGCAACAAAAGTCACTACGACATAGGCGAGCGTCGCCGCCAGAGAAATGCGAAGAACGATCCTGGTTCTTTTCGCGCTGGGGCCCGGCGCGGCCGCATGGACGTGCATACTGCAAGTGTAACCGGGGATGGGTATAGGGCGCCAACCCGGTCAAGCGCCAGAGTCTTTGGTCAGCACGGCGGTGGCTGCGCAGGCGGCCAAAATGACGCCCATCACCACCAGCGCGAGCGGGACGGGCACTCGAATCCAAGGCGTGGCCAGCATCTTCAGAGCCACGAAGGCCAGCAGCGCGCCCAGCCCGTAGTGCAGGTAACGGAAGCGGCCAGCCAGGGGAGCCAGCGCCAGATAAAGCGAGCGCAGCCCCAGGACGGCCAAAATGTTCGAGGTGTAGACCACGAAAGGATTGCGGGTAACGGCCAGCACGGCAGGAATGGAGTCGGTGGCGAAGAGCAGATCAACGAATTCAACCGCAAGAATGACCGGCAGCAGCGAGCCTTTGGCCGGCTGGAGGCGCCGAATCCACCCCGGAAAAGACTCCCGCGCCGAGCCTCCGCGCACCAGCCGCCAGGCCGCATACAAGAGAAAGAGACCAATGGCCCACTTGATCCAGTCGAAGCGCTGAAGGAGCGTGATGCCGGCGGCAATAAACAGCGCCCGCAGTACGATGGCGCCGGCCACGCCCCAGAGGAGTGCTTTTTGTTGGCGGCGCGGGCCAAGCTGGAAGCCCTCAAAGAGGAGCAGAAAAACAATGAGGTTATCGGCGCTGAGTGATCCCTCAATGGTGTAGCCGGCGACGAATTCGAGCGCGAGCTGGCGGCCCTTGGCCACGGCGATCCACGCCGCAAAGCCGGCGGCGGCCAGCACCATGACCGCCGTTGCCAGCCAGGCAAGGGCTTGTTTGCGGTGCGCAAAGCGCCCGCGGACGGGCAAGAGCATGTCCACCGCCAGCAGCGCGGCGATTACGGCGTGAAAACCCGCCCACCAGGCCCAGCTTGCGCCGGCAATCATAGCTGGATGCTATCCCAAGCCGCCGCCGCCGTGCGTACCGGCCTCTATCTCTATTACTTCCCGGCGCATGGCTGCATCTTCACGGGGACGGCCTGAATTGCATTGTGCAGGCGAGCGGATTAAACCATCGAGGCCGAGCAACCTGTGCGCGCAGCTTCTCTGGCCGGCGCGAAGGCCATCGTTAGAATGGGACAACACGAGGAGTTGAACCGTGCCTCTCGACTGGAGAACTGGGGCGCTGGCCGAGGGACTGGCCTGCTACCGGAACGAGGAATTCTTCCTGGCGCACGAGCACTGGGAGCGCGTCTGGTTGGGACTCGACGGGGCGGAGAAGAGCGTTGTGCAGGCGCTGATTCAGATGACGGCCGCGTTTCACCACCTGCGGGCCGGCAACCGCGCCGGCGCGGCTTCTCTGTTGCGAAGGGCGCTGCGGCGGCTGGACGCCAGTCCGCCGCAGTTCGCAGGCATCGCCGTGGCCCCGCTGCGCGCAGAGGTGAAAGCGTGGCTGAGGGGGCTTGAAGACCAGGACTTCGGGCTGCCGGAGCAGTGTCCGCAAATCCGGCCGGCGGATCCAGATTGATCGCGATTGATCTGGGTAGCTGTAGCGGGGCCATGACATTCACAGAGCTGGGATGGGGCGGGATTTCCGGCGGATTTGCGCCGTCCCTACGGGGCTGGCGCTTGTTTTTGGGCTGGCTTCTTCCCCACGCTGAAGCGCGGGGCTAACAACCGTTGCGCCTCCGGCGCGGTGAAAGGACGGGTTCCTGTGAATGCCTCTCGGCTAAACTGATAAAGCGATGCTCGACTTAGGATTCGTTCGCGCCAACCTGGAGCTGGTGGAAGCGAAACTTCGCGCGCGCGGGGCCGACCCCGCGGCGCTGCTGGGGGATTTTCGCGCCCTGGACAAGAGCCGGCGCGAGGCCATCACCCAGGCTGAGCAGTTGAAGGCGCGCCGCAACGAGCTAAGCCAGCAGGTGGGCGCGCTGAGGAGAGCTGGTCAGGACGCCGCCGCGCAGATGGAGGAGACGCGGGCGCTCAAAGACAAGCTGGAGGAACTGGACAGGAACGCGGCGGCTTTAGATGAGCAGCTACGCCTCACTCTTGCCCGCGTTCCCAACCTCACCCGCGACGAAGTTCCCGTTGGCGCCTCCGAAGCCGACAATCTCACCGTCAAAATTTGGGGCAAGATGCCCGACTTTGACTTTATGCCCAAGCCCCATTGGGAGATCGGCGAAGCGCTGGGGATTCTCGATCTGGAGCGCGCGGCCAAGCTGAGCGGAGCGCGGTTTGCGGTGTACATGGGCGCGGGGGCGCGGCTGGAGCGGGCGCTCATCAGCTTCATGCTCGACCTGCACACGCGCCGGCACGGCTATACCGAGGTGCTGCCGCCGTTCATGGTCAACTCGAAGAGCCTGTTCGGCACCGGCCAGTTGCCCAAGTTTGCCGAGGACCTCTTTCGCTGTTCGGACGCCGACGCCGACGCCGCCACGCGCGGCGAGTACAAGGACAGCGATCATTGGCTGATTCCGACGGCCGAGGTTCCGGTGACGAATCTCTACCGGGACGAGATTCTGGACGGGGCGCGGTTGCCCATCTCGCTCGCGGCCTATACGCCGTGCTTCCGCGCCGAGGCGGGCGCGGCGGGCAAGGACACGCGCGGCATCATCCGCCAGCATCAGTTCCAGAAGGTGGAGCTGGTGAAGTTCACGCGGCCCGACCAGTCGGAGGCCGAGCACGAGCGTCTCACCCGCGACGCCGAGGAGATTCTGGAGGCGCTGGAACTGCCCTATCGCCGGGTTTTGCTGTGCACCGCCGATACGGGCTTTTCCTCGGCCAAGACGTATGATTTGGAGGTATGGCTGCCGGGCCAGGGGCTTTACCGGGAGATTTCCTCCTGCTCGAACTTCGACGCCTTTCAGGCGCGGCGTGCGAACATCCGCTACCGGGCGGCGACCGGGCCGGCGGCCAAGGCCAAGCCGGAGTTTGTGCACACCCTGAACGGCAGCGGGCTGGCCGTGGGCCGCACCTGGGTGGCGATTGTGGAGAACTATCAGCAGGCCGACAGCGCGGTGCTGATTCCAGAGGCTCTACGACCCTATATGGGAGGCTTAGAGCGCATTGCGAGGGAGCCGTGAGTGAACCCGTAAGTGAACCGTTGAGCGCAACCGATCGGGCGGCGCAGCCCAAGCGGGGCATAGGGCAGGTCCTGAAGAGCTATTTCTTCTGGACGTATTCGCGCGGCAGCTTCCCGTATGACGTGATGGTGACGCTGATCCTGCTGTTCATCTTCGTCACGCCGCACCTGTGGGACTACGGCGCCCAGCCGTCCTCGATCGCCAGCCTCAAGCACCCGATTCAAATTGCCGGCGACGGCCTCCACGGGATGGTCATTACCGTGCCGGCGGTGGATGTAAAGGTTCACTCAGGCGCTACAGAAGGGCAAGTGAAGGAGGCGCTGCGCGAAGCCATCGAGCCGGTCACCGGCGGCGCAATTTACGTGGAGCGATGGGAGACGGTGACTGATGCCCACGGAAATCTTTCCTGGAAGATTTGGGCGCACCGCTAAAAGATTTTTCGCCGTCCGGTTCAAATGCGCGTCAAAAACAGGAAGGGGCTTGATGCCATTGGGAAGAAAGCTAGTCTTGGCTGTATCCATCGCGCTGGGCTCGATTCCGGTGCAGCCGGCCTTCGCGGCCGGAGATTTGAAGGCCGTGCTGCAGCGGCTTGACGCTGCCGCCGCCCGCTTCCATACTGCCTCGGCCGATTTCGTGTACAAGAACGTACAAACCGAGCCGGTTCCGGACACCGAGGTGCAAACGGGCGAGGTCTACTACCGGCGCAATGGCTCAGGCTTTCAAATGGGCATACACATCGAGCGGGTCAACGGCCAGCGCGCACCCGAGGTGATCGTTTGCTGCCGGAACGGCGTCATTGAGTTGTATCAAAAGCTGATCGACCAGGTGACCAGGCTGAGCAAGTTCAGCCGCTACAAAAGCTGGTTCATGCTCGGCTTTGGCGCCAGCGGCCAAGAGCTCGCAGAAAAGTGGAACATCCAAGACGACGGGGCGGAGATGCTGAATGGCGGAAAGACCGAAAAACTGGAGATGGTTCCCAAAGACCCTGCCATCCGAAAAAATCTTCCTGAAGTCACCATGTGGATCGACCTGGACACCGGGGTGAGCGTGAAGCAGGTCTTCGACGAAGGGCAAGGCCAAACCCGCACGGCGACATATACGAATATCCGGATCAACCGATCCCTACCCGGCAATGCCTTTACCTTCAAAACCGGCAGCCACACCACGTACTTGAACCACTAACTGATCCTCAGCCCTCAATCCCGCGCCGCCGCAGCCTTGCGATCCCCGCGGCCATGGCGATTCCCCCCAGAGCGAACAGCATAGGGAAGCACTCCAGCGTGTAACGGGTTTCGGGGGCTGCGAGGGTCAAAAGCAAAGCGCTGCGCAGCAGCATATAAGCGAGCATCGCGGTCCAGAAGCGTGGGCGCAGCCACAGGCCCGCGAGCCCCAGAAGCAAATAGAGCGCATTGAGGCCGGCATAGGCCCAATCGAAAAGCGTCTCACCGGGATGGAGAGCATATGCCCACCAGTCCTGATCGTTGTTCAGGTTGTCCAGCCGCGGGCGCAGCCACATATCGGCTAAGCGCCCCAAGGGCAGCCAGAGATCATCGCGCCAGGGGTGCGCGGCGATGCGCTGCTCGGCCAGCCGCTCAAAGCCCGCGTCGATAGCGGGCGTAATGTGCTCGTCGTCGCGCTCGTATTTGCGAGCCAGCGCGACCGTTGCTTCGTACTGGGCGTGCGAGTCGAAGGCGCGGGCAGGCAGATTGCTCACGTCCAACTCGCCGTCGGGAACGTTCCAATAGATTTCCTCGGTGGAAATGAAGTCCAGGCACCAGGTCTTCACCCATCGCTCCCACCCTTCCATGCGGTTCTCGTTTCCGTCCATGGCCAAACGCGGCGCCAAGGGTTGGAAGACGTGGAAGACCCGCCAGTTCCGCCATGCCCACGCGGCAAAGGGCGCCAGCGCCAGCAGAACGCACACCAGCGTCATGCGCAGCAGTTTTCGCCGCGGGATGATCCCGGCGTCGTGGCCGCCCGGCCAGCCGAAGACCATGGCCGGCGCCAGGGCTACGGCGGCGAGCGCGCCCTCCGGGCGGAGCAGCGCGGCTCCGGTTACGGCGAAGGTAAAGCAGAGAGCGTTGCCCCAGGTCGGTCCCTCAGCCCAACGGAGAAGCCCCCTCAATGAAATCGCCGCTTGACCGTTTCTGCGTCCGGAACCGGCCGCCGCTGACTCTGGCGCGCCGTGGAACCGCGCCAGCGCCCACAGCGCCAGCGCCAGCAGAAAGACCGTCGGCATTTCGGCCAGCGGATCTGCCGTATAAGAGGCCGTGAAAGGGCACAGCGCAGCCAGCCAGAGCGTGGCCCGCAGGGCGCTTTGTTTCCAGGCCGGCGGAGCGATGCGGCGGGCGAAATCGGCTGTCAGAAGACAGGCTGCTAAGTCCAGCACGATCTGCACGCAAGCCGCGGCAAAATAATTCTCCATGCCAAAGAGCCGGAAACAGGCGGCCAGGAACAGCGGATACCCGGGGAGGCGGATCAGCGTCGAATAAATATCGCCGCTTGGAGATGTGAGCGCGTAGCGTCGGTGAAGGAGGAGATTTTTTGCCAGGTCCCCGTAGACCAGCGTATCGCCATTGGGCTGAAATAAGCTTTCGAGCATCCACAGGCGCAACGCCAGGGCAACGGCCAGCGGCGCCGCCAGCAGTGCCGCTGGGGCGGCCTTGGCCATCATCCGGCGCAAAACAGTCGATTGACTCCCCGGGGTAGCTTCCATACGATTCATACTGTAGTCCGTTTCCGCGTCCGTGCTGCACCGTTCAGGAAGTGGCGTTTGATGTACCGTGAAGGTCAAGCAAGGTTCTTTTGGGCCGGTTTACCGGCCTTGCGTTTCGTTTTGTTGCCTCGGCAGGGGGAGTTGAAGCCTCACAGGGAGCGGGAAGGCCGCGCTCAGGGTGAGCTGGGCGAACGTGCAGCAAATGAGACCGGCCATGCAGGATAGACAGATCTTCTACGATCCGCAGCGCAAGCGGTGGAGGCGGCTGCGCCGCATCTTCGACATCGCGGCCGTACTCTCTACGCTGATCCTGGCCGGGTTCATCATCAACGTGCTGCACCATCAGCACTTGCCCCAATTGCTGCTGCCCGCTCCCAAGCATAATTACAAAGCCTTGCCGGACCGGTCGCCGTTGCTGCGCATTCGAGGCAGGCGTTCCTTCAGGCACCGCACGACCACCCGCAAGCCCTCTGAAATTCCCCTCAACTCCGGCGAGGGTTTGCGCGCCGCCTATTACGTGCCGGACGACGCGGGCAGCTACTCCTCGCTGAAGGAATACATTCACCACCTCGATATGCTGTTTCCGCAATGGCTGCACGTGGATTCGCCCAATGGCACGCTGATGGCGATGACCGGGGACAATCTCCACGAGTATCAGGTGATCCAGGGCAATACGGTACACGATCCCGACTACCTGAACAAAGTGAAGAACGTGATTCAGGCGGCGCAGGTGGACACCGAGATCTTTCCCCTCGTGAACAATTTCAACCCCCATACCCAGAGTTGGGACACAGGCGTCGGCGCCGTCCTTCAGAATCCGGACATGAGCGCCGCGCTACGCGATCAACTGATGCGTTTTTTACTGGCCTACCCGGTCTATCACGGGCTGTCGCTGGATTTCGAAAGCCTGCCCGGCGACGCGGATCCGGCTTACTTGAGCTTCATCCAGGCGCTCTACGCCCAGATGCATCCGCGCAATCTGCGGCTTTATGTCAACGTGGACGCCTCCACCAGCGCCAGCGATTTGAAAACGATCGCCGCCAACTCCGACGGCATAATTTTGATGAACTACGATCAGCATGAGATCGACAGCGGTCCGGGCCCCATCGCCAGCCAGGATTGGTTCGCCGCCAATCTGCGCCGGGTGCTCAAATCGGTGCCTAAGCAGAAGCTGATCTGCGCCATGGCCAACTACGGCTATGACTGGGCTATGTCCATGCCCAATCGCAAGAACCGCTGGCATTTCGAGCCCCAGGTGCTGAACACCGAAGACCTCTCGGTTTCCGACGCCTGGCAGGAGGCCGCAGACGTGGGGGCCGACGTGGACCTCGATTTTGACTCTCTCAATCCCCACTTCGAGTACATCGACGAAGACGCCCATGAGCACCACGTAGTGTGGTTTCTCGATGCGGTGACGCTTTTGAATGAGATGCGCGCCGCCCGCGCCATGGGCCTGGAGACCTTCGCTCTGTGGCGCCTGGGCGAAGAGGACAGATCGCTCTGGAACGTGTGGGACCGGCCCAACGCGCCCCAGGCTCCGCAACAGCTCAGCGTGGTGCTGCCCGGCCACGACGTGAACACGCAGGGGGAAGGCGACATCCTGCGCGTGGTCGGGCTGCCTCATCCCGGCAGGCGCATCGTCACCGTCGACACCGACGACCCCAGCCCCAGCGATCAACTGATCGTCGATGAGCACATGGTCGTTTATCCGCAGCCTTACCTCATTCAGCAGTACGGCTACCATCCCAAGCTGAAGGAGGTGGCGATCTCCTTCGATGACGGACCCGATCCCCGCTGGACTCCCAAGATTCTCGACATCTTGAAAGCAAAGCACGTACACGCGACTTTTTTTGAGATCGGCGACGAGGCGGCCGAGAACGTGGGGCTGATGCAGCGTGTTTACCGCGACGGCAATGAGATAGGAAACCACACCTACACCCATCCCGACATCAGCGAGATCGCGCGGAGCCAACTGGACTTGGAGGTCGATCTCACGGAGCGGCTTTTCGAGTCCAAACTGGGCGTGCAGCCGCTTTTCTTCCGCCCCCCATACGACATCGATGAAGAGCCGGATACGGACGATGAAGCCGCGCCGGTGGTGCGCATTCAGCGCGATGGATTCACCATCATCGGCAACAAGATCGACACCAACGACTGGAACGAGCATCCCCGCAAATCGCCGCAGGAGATTCTGGATTCCGTGCTGGCGCAATTGCGCGCCATGAAGACCAAGCCGCAGTTTAGCGGCTCGATCATCCTGCTGCACGATGGCGGCGGCGATCGCTCGGCCACCGTGGCCGCGCTGCCGGTGCTCATCGATGGGCTGCGCGCCCGCGGTTACAAATTCGTTCAGGTCTCCGCGCTCATGGGCAAGACCAGGGCGGAGGTGATGCCCAAGCTCAGCTTCGGCCAATGGGTGCGCACCATTCCCGATTCCATCGCCTTTTCCAGCGCGGCCATCATCGCCAAGTTCATCGTGCTGGTCTTTTTTGTGGGCGACGTGCTGATGAGCGTGCGGTTTCTTTTCATCGGCGTTCTGGCCGTCTTCGACCGGCTGCGCAAGCCCATTCGCCGCGCCTCGCCGGATTACAATCCGCGCGTAGCGGTTCTCATCCCCGCTTACAACGAAGAGGCCGTGATCGTCCGCACCATCCGCTCCGTGCTCAACTCCGACTACAAGAATCTGCACGTCATCGTGGTGGACGATGGATCAGTTGACCGCACCGCCGAGGTGGCGCGGGAGGCCTTTGCCGAGGAGATCGCTGCCGGCCGTGTCCGCATCCTGAGCAAGCACAACGAAGGCAAGGCCGCCGCCCTCAATTACGGTCTGGAACACATCGATGAAGAGATTTATGTGGGCATCGATGCCGACACCGCGATAGCTGCCGACGCCATTTCCAAGCTCATTCCTCATTTTCAGGACCCCACCGTCGGCGCCATGGCGGGCAACGCCAAGGTGGGCAACAAGGTGAACCTGTGGACCCGCTGGCAGGCTCTGGAATACATCACCAGCCAGAACTTCGAGCGCCGCGCGCTGGACGTTTTTCACGTGGTCACCGTGGTTCCGGGAGCCATTGGCGCGTGGCGCACCGCCGCCGTGAAGGCCGCCGGAGGCTATCCTCTGAACACCGTGGCGGAAGACGCCGACCTCACCATGCATCTGCTGGAGATGCAGCTCAAGGTCGATTACGAGGACCGCGCCCTGGCCTTCACCGAAGCCCCGGCCAGCATGAAGAGCCTGATGAGCCAGCGCTTTCGCTGGTCCTTCGGCACCCTACAGGCGGTTTGGAAGCATCGCGCCGCCTTCGCCCGCAACAAGGCCATGGGACTCTTCGCCCTGCCCAACATCGTGATCTTTCAGATGATCCTGCCCCTGGTCTCGCCCTTCATCGATGTGATGTTTGCGGCTGGGGTGGGAAATTACTTCATCGACCGCTATTACCACCCCGAAGCGGCTTCGGCAACCAGCCTGGAGAAGCTGGTCGCTTACTTCCTCGCCTTCCTGCTCATTGACTTCGTTACTTCCGCGGTGGCATTCAGCCTGGAACGCCGGCATCCAGCCAACAAAGGCGATGCCTGGCTGCTCTTTCACATCTGGCTGCAACGCTTCGCCTACCGGCAGGTCTTCTCTCTAGTGCTCGCTAAGACCCTCAAACGCGCCATCGACGGACAGCCCTTCGACTGGAACAAGCTCGAGCGGACAGCCAAGATGAGCAAGAATGCCGAGGTGCTGAGCGAGGCAGTACACTAAGCCGTAATCAAGGGAGTATCGTGCACGCGCGTGCGCCGCCTCTGGTCCCTGGTGTTGCTGCTCGCGGCGTGGCCAAGGTTTTCCTCGCCCGTCTCTATGGGCCCAGGTAGAGCCGTATCCCCGGCGGCGAAAAGTCGAGGGTATGGGTTTTGGGATTGTAGGCCAGATTGAGCGCCCCAGTCTTGCGCCCGTTGACCAACACAGCCACGAGCAGCACATTGCCGTAATAGCGCGCCTCGGCGATCTTGTGGCTCCGAATCACGCCATAGTCATTGCCGGAGCCGCTGGGGCCCCAGTCCTGCTCGAAGCGGCTGTAAGGATAGAGCGTGTATTGCGCCTGATGCTGCTGCCAGTCTTTGTCGTGCATCCAGATGCCGTAGGCTTTGGGCAGATTGTCCTGCTCCACGGCGGTCAAAAAGCGGTTCACGGCGCGCCGGCCGAATAGATAGGCATCCCAGCGCCAGGGCCAATCCACGGGGCGGCTGGCGGCCAGCCACCAGCCGATAAACAGCGCCACCAGCAGTCCCGCGACGCACTGCATGATCCGCCGGTTGCGCCGGTAGCGCGCTTCGTTAAATGTGGGAGCGTCAAGCAAGGTCATGGCGATCGATCCTCAACGTTAGCATACGGCAATTGCGGAAGGTCACAGGCCGCGGGCTGCTTTGCATACCCAACCCGGCTGCAATCCCTTGGAAAATCTTCCCCCGGGTGGAGATACTTTTTGGATCTTGGGCGCTGCGCCGCACGCCAGTTGGACGCTGTCAACAAGCCCTCTGTTTTTGAGGGCCTCTCATCCCCCTCCATCTGCAAAGGTCCAGCTTGTTCTCAGTGAGCGCTTCGCGTTTCTACACATCCCGGCTATAAGCCGTCCGTTCCTTTTCCCGCTGGCGCTCAAGGGCCAGTTCAATCAGCCGGGTAATCAGGTCTTGGTAGGGGATGCCCGTGGCCTCCCATAGCTTGGGATACATGCTGATGCGGGTAAAGCCGGGCATCGTGTTGACCTCGTTGATGAAGATGCGATGTTTGCCTTCCGGTTCCATCAGAAAGTCCACGCGCGCCAGGCCCGCGAGGTCGCAGGCGCGGAAGGCCGCCACGGCCATGGCGCGAATCTCCTTGGCCTGGGCGCGGCTGAGCTTGGCGGGAATGATGGGCACGGAGCCTTCCGAAAGATACTTCGCCTCGTAGTCGTAGAACTCTTTGCCGGGAACGATCTCGCCCACCACGCTGGCTTGGGGAGCGTCGTTGCCCAGCACGGCGACCTCAAACTCGCGCGCGCGGGAGTTTTGGCCGCCCACGCCCTGTTCGACGATCAGCTTGCGGTCGTATCTGGCAGCCAGCGCGAGCGCCGGGGCAAGCTCCTTGCGGTCGTGCGCCTTGCTAATGCCCACCGAAGAGCCCAGGTTCGCCGGCTTCACAAACAGCGGATACTTGAGCGCCGCCTCGATCTGCGCAATCGCTTTGCGCGGCGACTTCTCCCACTCGGCCCGCAACAGCGTGAGGTGCTTGACGATGGGCAGCCCAGCCTGGGCGAACAGCCGCTTCATCGCGTCCTTGTCCATCCCCGCAGCCGAGCCCAGAACGCCGGAGCCAACGTAGGCGATGCCGGCCAGCTCAAACAATCCTTGGATCGTCCCATCCTCGCCAAAGGTGCCGTGCAACACGGGAAAAACCACGTCGAGAGCCGCTCCGGCGGAGGGTTGGCCGCCCGGGCCTTGGCTTTGGTCGAGAGCCGTGGACCTGCCCGGCTCCGGCGCCAGCAGTGTGGGTATGCCCTCGTGGAGCAGTTTCGCGCCGGGCGTCGCCTCGGGGTCGCCCGCGCGCAGACGGCGGCCAGCCGCGCTGGCGCTCCCATTCAATAAATCATGCGCATCTGCCGCCGCCAGCCAGCGGCCCTCCTTGGTGATGCCGATAGGCGTCACCGCGAATTTTTTGCGATCGATTGCTTGCAGGATGGACGCGGCCGAAAGCAGCGAAACCTCGTGCTCGCCGCTGCGCCCGCCAAAGAGAATCCCGACACGGATTTTTTTTGCCATTACAGAGATTTTAAATAGCGCGCCGGGACCGCAATCCCTCGCAAACCGCGATTGGCCGCAGATTTTGCAGCAGGTCCGGTCGCCTTCCGGGACTTCACCGTGATTTTCGGCCTGCTTCCCTTCCGTTACCATGGCTGTATCGTCCGTAAGGCAGCATTCCATGACCACCCTTCAGATTGTCAGCGTTCTATTCGCCATCGCGGCGCTGTTCGGCCTGGTCAGCGTCCGCTGGCTCAAGCTGCCCATCACGGTGGGAACCATGCTGCTGACAGTGGCAGCTTCGGCGTGCCTGATGGCCGTTGGGCAGGCATCTCCGCAATTTCATCGCTGGGCCCTGAACCTCGCCCTTCCCATCGACTTCCAGGGCGTGATCCTGCACGGCATGTTGCCGCTGCTGCTGTTTTCCGGCGCCTTCCTGCTCGACCTGGAGCAACTGGCGCGCGAAAAATTGACTATCTCGCTGCTTTCGGTTGTGGGCACGGTTCTCTCCGTGTTTCTGGTGGCGGGTCTTATGTTTTTGCTCACCGGCTTCCGCATCCCATGGGTGCAGTGCCTCATCTTCGGCGCGCTCATCTCGCCTACCGACCCCATCGCCGTCCTGGAGATGCTGCGCCGCACCGGGGTTCCCAAGGCCATCCAGGCCCAGTTGGCGGGCGAATCTCTGTTCAACGACGGCATCGGCGCGGTGCTCTTTCTCACCCTGCTCGACATGGCCGGCGGCCATAAGCCCACCCCGCTCCACATCGCCGGATTTCTGCTGCTGAAGGCCGGCGGCGCCGCCGCTGCGGGCATGATCGCCGCCTGGGTCGCTTCACATCTGATGCGCAGCGTCAACGCCTATCAGGTGGACATCCTCTTCACCATCGCCCTGGCGCTGGGCGGATACGCGCTCGCGGACGGGTTGCGCCTCTCAGCTCCTATCGAGGCGGTCGTGGCCGGCATCGCCCTGCGCCACTTCAATCGCCATCAGCCGGCCGCGCGCATCGACCACGACAGCGTGAAAGGCTTCTGGGAGGTCATCGACGAGGTACAGAACTCTATCCTCTTCGTCCTGCTGGGCCTGGAGATGATGGCGGTCCCCGTGAATCTGCGGGCCCTCGGCGCTGGATTTGCGGCCATCCTCGCAGTCAACGCGGTGCGCCTTGGAGCTGTGGCCGCTTTGCTCGCGCTGGTGCGCCTCTTACGGCCCGGCCATCGCAGTTCCACCTTTGTGCTCGCGTGGGGCGGCCTGCGCGGCGGCCTCTCCATTGCCCTGGCTCTCTCAGTGCCCGAAGCCCTGGGCCGCCCCTGGATCGTCGCGGCCACTTATCTCACCGTGGTCTTCTCCATCCTCGTTCAGGGAGGCTCCATGGACCGCCTGCTCCGCCGCTGGAACGCAAAGCAGGCGCCCGCCCGCTGATCGGCGCCTGAGCTCGATCCGCTCATGCACACGATCTCCTTGGCGTTCAAACCCGTGTGTGGTTTTCTAAGAGTGCTGATTTATGCGCAAGAGACTGGAAGCCTACTTTGAATTCGACCGCCTGGGCACGAACTGGCGCACTGAGATTCTGGCCGGGGCCACTACGTTCGTGACCATGGCCTACATTGTGCTGGTGAATCCGGCCATCCTGGCCGCTGCCGGCCTGCCCTTGGCCGCAGTCACCGCCGCCACCTGCATCTCGGCGGCCTTCGCGTCCATCCTCATGGGCATCGTCGCCCGCTACCCCATCGCCCTGGCTCCCGGCATGGGCCTCAACGCCTACTTCGCTTACACCGTGTGCATCAAGATGCACATCCCCTGGCAGACGGCGCTGGGGGCGGTGTTCATCTCGGGTGTTCTCTTCCTGGCTACCACCGCCGCGGGCCTTCGCCAGATGATCCTGCGCTCCATCCCCCAGCAGCTTTACGCCGCCGTGGCCGGCGGCATCGGCCTGTTCATCGCCTTCATCGGCTTCCAGAACGCGGGCCTGGTGGTGCGCGCCCCGGGGACCTTCGTCAGCCTGGGAAACGTCAAAAGTCCTACCACCGCGCTGGCCCTCGCCGGCCTCACCTTGATGGCCGCCCTGGAGGTGAAGAAGGTGCGCGGCTCCATCCTCATCGGCGTGCTCAGCATCACCGCGCTTGCCTGGGCGCTGGGACTGGCGCATTGGACCCCCTCCGGCGCCGGCCTTCACGCCCTAGCCGCAACCGCCTTCCAGCTCAACCTTCGCGGCGCTCTGAACAAGGGGCTGCTGGAGATCATCTTCGTCTTCTTCTTCGTGGACCTCTTCGACAATCTGGGCACACTGGTAGCTGTGGGCAAGCGCGCGGGATTGATCGATCACGGCCACTCTATTCCCCGCCTCAACCAGATTTTCTTCAGCGACGCCACGGCCACTGTCTTCGGCTCCCTCGCCGGAACCTCCACCGTAACCAGCTACGTTGAGTCCACGGCCGGCGTCGAGGCCGGCGGGCGTTCGGGCGTCACCGCGATCGTCACCGGCCTCTTCTTCGTGGCCGCCATAGGGGCCGCTCCATTCGCCGGCGTTGTGCCCGCGGCCGCCACCGCGCCGGCCCTCATCCTGGTGGGCGCGCTCATGCTCACTACCATCACTGAAATCGACTGGCGCAATCCCCTGGTCTCTGTCCCGGCCTTTCTGACCCTCGTTCTCGTCCCCTTTACCTATTCCATCGCCACCGGCCTGGGCTTCGGCGTAATCGCCTGGGCGGTTCTGCATCTGGCCACGGGCAAACTCCGCCGCCAGGATTGGCTGCTCTATCTGCTGGCCGCGCTGTTCCTGGCCCGCTTCATTTACATCGGCACGAGCTAGAGCCTGCTACCATGTAGGCCGTTGTTCGTCGTTCCTCGAAGGGAGAGCCAATATGCGCTGGTATGACTACCTAGCCTACTTCTTTGGCGGAGCCTTTCTCGCGAACTCCCTGCCCCATCTCATCAATGGGATCTCAGGGCGTTCCTTCCAGAGTCCGTTTGCCAAGCCGCCGGGAAAGGGCCTGTCATCCCCGGCGGTGAATGTGCTTTGGGGTTTTTTCAATCTGGTGGCTGCTTACCTGCTCGTGGTTCGCGTGGGCGAATTCAACCTGCACGACGTTGCCCAGGTGCTCATTCTTGGCGCAGGCATACTGCTTATGGCGCTCAATCTTGCCTACGCCTTCAGACGTTTCCACGGCGGCGCGTAGGACTCTACGTGCCTTTGCTTATTCCTGTTGGGGGTAATCCGGCTTCCATCGCCAAAAAGTCGTACCCTGTTGCCATCCTGTGCCTGTAGTATGGAAGCGTGCTCCAGATGGATCGCATTAGCAAGGTTTTGGATAGCCAGAGAACTGGCATGAAGCGGTGCGGACTGGTAGTAGCAACGGTGGTTTCTCTTGCCGCGGCTTTTGGCTTGTCGGCCTGCGAAAACGTGGCCGGCTACACCGAGCCCAGCCTGGTGCGCGTCATCGACGCCTCCTACGTGGCGCCCGCCATTAACGTGACTGCCGAGGGCGTATTGCTGGCCGCCAATATCGGCCAGGGAACCATCACTCCCTACGCCACAGTGCCTGCCTCCAATGATGCGTTCATCAGTATCACGGCCACGACCGGAGGCGCTACATTGGTGAGCACCAGCGGCACTCTGCTCGCCGGCCATCAGCACTCCATTTTCCTCACCGATAACGGCGCCGCCCCCACCGGATACGAAGTCACGATTCTTGAAGATCAGCAGGTTGAGGCTGCCCAGGGCCACTCCGCCTTCCGCTTCCTCAACCAAGCGCCTAAGACTGGCCCGGTCGATGTCTACATGATTCCCTCCGGGACCACGCTGGCCAACACCATCCCCTTGGTTACGGCTCTGCCTGCGGGCGGTTCAACCGGCTACCTCAGTTTTCCCTCCCAGACCGTCACTATGGTCATTACGCCCACCGGCGTAACCACGCCCAAATACACTTCCGCCTCCATGACCTTGATCGGCGGCGAGGTGCGGACGGTTCTGATCGTCGATACCCAGTTGACCAGCAATCCTCCCGTCGAGGTCTTCATGGCCGACGACGCGGGGCCGTCGGATTAACGAGGCGGAGGACGAAAAACTTAGTGATTTCAAGGCGAGCATCTGCCTGCGCCGTAAATTCCCGCCTGGGCGGCGGGGCTTGCTGTGCCGGCGCTGGGCATCAAGGCGGGCCCGCCGGCTGCGAACTGCGAGATTGCGGAACTGGCGCTACATCCCGGCGCGCGGGTGAACCGCTTCGAGGAGAAAGTGGTCTTCCCTGCGGCGCCGGCGGTTTGGCTGCAAAAAAACTGAAATCATGCGGTCGGAGACCTATAGCATTTTCGGAAAAGGTGTAGACCGAGACCGCTCCTGCTGAGTGGATTTTCCCTCAAGGAAAATCCACTTTTGCGGCTCTCAATCGTTCCCAGTATTTCCGAAAATGCCGTAGGGTGGGATCTGACTCGCTCACTTGCTAACTTGCTCAACCGCGCCCACATCATCGGCTCCGGTCCCAACGGTCTGGCCGCAGCCATCGTCCTCGCCGCCGCCGGCCTGCGCGTCGAGGTCTTCGAGGCTGAAGCGGATCCCGGCGGCGCCGCGCGCACCCTCCCGCTCACCCTCCCCGGCTTTCTCCACGACTTCGGCTCAGCAGTCCATCCTCTCGCCGCGGCCTCGCCCTTCTTCTCCACCCTTCCTCTTGCCGCCTACGGTCTCGACTGGATTCACGGCGATGTTCCGCTCGCTCACCCCCTCGACGATGGCTCGGCCGTGGTCCTGGAGCGCGATCTGGCCCAGGCCGTCCACTCCCTCGGACCCGACGGCTCCGCATGGCGCCGTCTGCTCGCGCCCGGCGTCGATCACTGGCCGCAGTTCGCTGAAGCCGCTCTCGCGCCTGCCCTCCCCATGCCGCGTCACCCGCTCCTCATGGCGCGATTCGGTCTCGCCGCCTTCTCCTCCGCACAATCTCTCGCCCGCTCTTATTTCTCCGCTCCCCGCGCCCGCGCCCTCTTCGCCGGTCTTGCCGCCCACTCTTGTCTCAGCTTCGAACAGCCCCTCAGCTCCGCTGTCGCCCTGGTGCTGGCCGCCGCCGCTCATGCCGTGGGCTGGCCCATTCCCCGCGGCGGAGCCCGCGCCATCCCTCACGCTCTCATCGGCTACTTAGAATCCCTCAGCGGCCAAGTCCACACCTCCCGCCGCATCGACGCTGCCGCATTTCGCGCCCTCGAAGGCCCCGGTAGCGCCGGCAGTCCCGGCGCGCTCGTTTTTTTTGATACCGCGCCGCGCCAGGTCCTGGCCATCGCCGGCGACCGCCTCCCGCCGCGCGTCCGCCGCGCCTACGCCCGTTTCCGTCCCGGCCCCGCGGCCTTCAAAATCGACTTCGCTCTCTCCGGTCCCGTTCCCTGGCGTGCCCCAGAGTGCCGCCGCGCCATCACCCTCCACCTCGGCGGCGCATTCGATGAGATCGCCGCCTCTGAAGCCGCCGTGGCCCAGGGCCGCGCCGCCGAACGCCCCTTCGTCCTCGCCGCGCAGCCCTCGCTCTTCGATCCCTCCCGCGCCCCCGCCGGCCGCCACGTCCTCTGGGCTTACTGCCATGTTCCCAACGGCTCAATGGAAGACATGTCCGCCCGCATCGAGGCCCAAATTGAGCGCTTCGCTCCCGGCTTCCGCGACTGCATCCTCGCCCGCCACGTCTGGCCGCCCGCCGCGCTCGAAGCCCACGACGCTAACCTCCTCGGCGGCGACATCGCCGGCGGCGCGCTCACGCTGCGTCAGTTCTTCCTCCGTCCCACGCTCCGCCCTTACGCCACCGGCGCGCCCGGCATCTATCTCTGCTCGGCGTCCGCGCCTCCCGGCGCCGGCGTCCACGGCATGTGCGGCTACCATGCAGCCAAGCTAGCCCTCCGGCAACTCCGTCTTTCCTGAAAAGACACACCCCTGCCACCCTCAAACCGTGTGCTCGCCAAGACAAGTCTGCGGGCAAATAAAAGGAGAACATTGGCCTTTTACCATCAGCGCGCTTTTCGGCGACCATCTAACCATGGGACTGACCTGCCGGCGGGTCCCATGGCCGGACTCTTCGCTTGAGCAGGACGGCGGCTTACTTCGCCTTCGCCGCAGTGGCCGCTCCCGCCTGCTCAGCCAGCGCGGCGGCTTTGCCGGTAGCCTCCCAGGTGAACTCCGGCTCGGTGCGCCCGAAGTGGCCGTAAGCTGCCGTCTTTTGGTAGATCGGACGGCGCAGGTTCAGGTACTCGATGATGCCCTTGGGAGTGAGGGGGAAGTTTTTGCGGATGAGCCCGGTGAGTTTGGCCGGGCTGAGCTTTCCGGTGCCGAAGGAATCGACGAGCACGCTGACCGGCTCGGCTACCCCGATGGCGTAGGCCAGTTGCACCTCGATGCGTTCGGCCAACCCCGCGGCGACGAGGTTTTTAGCGATGTGCCGCGCCATGTAGGCTGCGGAGCGGTCCACCTTGGTGGGGTCCTTGCCAGAGAATGCTCCGCCGCCGTGGCGGCCCATGCCGCCGTAGGTGTCCACGATGATCTTGCGTCCGGTGAGGCCGGTGTCGCCCATGGGCCCGCCAATGACGAAGCGCCCGGTGGGATTGATGTGGTACTTGGTGTGCTCGTCGAGCCATTGGGGCGGCAGAACGGCCTGGATCACGTGCTTGAGAATGTCGGCGTGCAGATCTTCGTTGCTGACGCTTTCGGCGTGCTGGGTGCTGACCACTACGGCGTCGATGCGCGCCGGCTTGCCGTTTTCGTCGTATTCGACGGTGACCTGGCTCTTGCCGTCGGGGCGCAGGTAGGGCAGCTTGCCGCTCTTGCGCACGGCCGAAAGTTGCCGGCAGAGCTTGTGGGCCAGCGAGATGGGCGCGGGCATCAGCTCCGCGGTTTCGTTGGTCGCGTAGCCGAACATCATGCCCTGGTCGCCGGCGCCGCCCGTGTCCACGCCCTGCGCGATGTCGCCCGACTGCTTGTTGATGCTCGAAATCACGGCGCAGGTGTTGGAGTCGAAGCCATAGAGCGCATTGTCGTAGCCGATGGAGGCCACTACACCCCGCACCAGGGTTTGGAAATCGACGTAGGCATTGGTGGTGATCTCGCCGGCGATGACCACCAGCCCGGTAGCCGTGAGGGTTTCGGCAGCGACACGGCTGTAGGGATCCTGGTCCAGGCAAGCGTCGAGAATGGCGTCGGAAACCTGGTCGGCTATCTTATCGGGATGGCCTTCGGTGACGGATTCAGAGGTAAACAAAAAACGGTCGCTCAACTTCGCACTCCTCCCCTTGCAGGGGTTGAATTTGGCGGCTTGCAGCGTAGACTCTGGGACCGGCCGCCGCCCAGGATTCGGCATCGGCTGCCGCCGGGCGTCAGGCACTGCTCTTGATACGCTACACCCAGCCGCCGCACCCTAGCTTGAGCGTCGATCCACACGCCATGAAGTGGAGGGCGAAAGGTAAACATCTCTCTAAAAAGAGCGCCATGCACCATCCGGGAAGCACTATGGAATGTGGAGAAACGCCACAAAACGCCTACGCCGCGGCACACTGGGCAGCGGCGCACATACTTATCCTAATTGCAGCCGGCGAAGGCGCGCAAAGAAACGCAGTGGACGGGGAACGGGCCCGGTCCAACTGTGTCCTGGACGGTCCGAAGTGCGGCCTCTGCGGCGGCGAAGTTCCTCACCTTAGCCGCAAAAACAGCGGCGCGGTGCCCAGAGGATCTCCACATGGGCCGCCTAGCACCCATCACCCAGCTAGGGACCAGACCCCGAATCAGCGGTGGAATCGGGGATGAATGCGGGAAACGAGCTTGTGGACCGGGGACCACGCGGAATGAAACGCTGCGGAGACGGCCTGGGTGGGCATCATGGTAGACCACCAGCCCGCGCGGAGGCCGTAAAAGCGCACGCCTATGAAGGCAGCAGCAGCTACCACAAGCAACAGCAGAATGGCGCCGAACCAACGCAGCCGCAACTCGGCGGCGTCGTGGCGGATGATTCTGGCCTTGCCGACGTTGGATGCAAATGCCGTCCAACTGCGATCCTCGTCGATCTCCTGTCCGGACGCGAGATAAGCCTTGAGAAAGCGCTCGGTCCAATCCTGTTGATCCAGGCCCAGAGCGCCAGCGTACCCGCGAACGATGCCTTTGTTCAAAATGCCGCCGGGAAGTGAGCGAAACTTCTCCTGCTCCAGCGCGACCAAGTATCGTTGGCTGATTTTGGTAACCGCCGTAATGTCTTCCAGCGCAATCCCGCGGGAGGTCCGCTCGATGCGCAGGTCTTCTCCGAAACTCCCCATCTGCGACCGGAAACGGGTAAAAAACCCAATAAGCAAATTTAACATCACCATAAACCCGTCTTTAGCCGGCGTCAAAGAGATTTGAGGGTTTTTTCTTAAATTTCATGCACCCGAAAGCAAAGAATTAGGCCGGGAGTGCATGTCAGCAGCCCTTCGGTGCCATTTTGGAACCGGCCCCGCAGCCCCTGCCAGTACGTCCAAGCTGTTACCCTGAAGGCAAGAGTTTGAGGAGCGGTTTTGCCCCGGATGGATACACGAATAGGATGAATAAGCTCATCTTTGCCAACCTGCTTCATCGCCCGCTGCGGTCGGTCATCATCGTGTTCGCCGTAGCTATTGAAGTGGTGCTGATTCTCTCCATCGTGGGCATTTTTATGGGCATGCTGGTGAGCGGGAGGAACCGCACGAACGGCATTGGCGCCGATTTGGTGGTGCGCCCCTCCAATGCCAGCTTTGTGGCCGGGGTAAGCGGCGCGCCAATGCCCGCCAGCTTGGCCGCCTACTTCAGCCACCTGCCTCACGTTGCAGTGGCCTCGCCGGTGATTACCGACTTCAACATGAGCGGTGACGTCGAGGTTCTTTACGGCATCGATTACAACAGTTACAACGCCCTCAAGCCCTTTGTTTTTCTCTCCGGCGGGCCGTTTAAGGGGCCCTACGACGTCATTGTCGATGATGTGTTTGCGCGCACCGGCCACGGCTATCAGGTCGGGGATTGGATTCCCATTCTGAACCACAAATTCCGCATCTGCGGCATCGTGGAGAGCGGCAAAGGCGGGCGTAAGCTGATCCCCATCTCGACGATGGGTAAATTGACCGGAGAGGAAGGCAGGGCTTCGGTGGTTTACATCAAGAGCGACAACCCCGCCAACGAGGGCGCGATTGAGCGGGAGATCGAAACCGCTCCCGGGCTCCAAGGCTATAAAGTGATGACGATGGCGGACCTCATCTCTCTCTACACGCCTACGCGCTTTCCCGGCTTCGATCTATCTCTGAATATCGTCATTTCAATCGCCGTCATCGTGGGCTTCATGGTGATCTTTGAGACCATGTACACTTCAGTGCTGGAGCGGACCCGGGAAATTGGAATTCTGAAATCGATGGGGGCCTCAAACTCAGTCATCGTGGGCGTAGTGCTGCGCGAATGCTTCATCCTGGCCCTAACTGGGGTGCTAGTGGGGATTGCGTCCACCTACGGCGTGCGGGCAGTGCTCGCCGTTCAGTTTCCAACCTTCAGCTTTTTGTTGACTGCGGGCTGGATTCTGCGCGGGGCGGCAATCGCCCTGGCGGGAGCGGTCTGTGGCGCGCTCTACCCTTCCTGGATAGCCGCCCGCAAGGACGCCATCGAAGCGCTGGCCTACGAGTGATTCAGGGATCAGGCGTCCGGAAGAAACCGAGAGCCGTTTGCCGGTAGCCATTCGCTGCCGGCTACGAGCGAAGGGCTAAAGGCGAGGACGGCACAATGGCCACACGAACCGCGCAACTTGTTGCGATCGACACGATCCGCGCTGCGGCGGCGCGGATCGCGCCCATCGCCATGAAGACGCCGCTGGTCCGCGCAGACTTTCCGGGCGTCTCCGGCCACGGTTTTCCCAGGGAAATCTGGCTGAAGGCGGAGAATCTGCAGCCGGTGGGCGCCTTCAAACAGCGCGGCGCAGCAAACAAAATTTTGCAATTGACGGCGGACGAGATCCGGCGCGGCGTCATCACCTATTCGAGCGGGAACCATGCTCAGGCTGTGGCCTATGCGGCGCGCCACGTAGGCGCCAAGGCGGTGATCGTGATGCCCTCGAATGCGCCGGCCATCAAGCGCGCGGCCACCCTGGCGCTGGGCGCGGAGATCGTCGAGGTAGGCGCGGCCTCCAGCGAGAGGCTGGCCAAGGCCGAGGAGTTGGTGCGCGCGCACGGCTACGTGGCCGTCCCGCCTTACGACGATGAACAGATCATCGCCGGGCAAGCCACCTGTGGGTTGGAGATTATTGAGGCTCTTCCGGACGCAGACCTGGTGTTGTCGCCGGTGTCGGGCGGCGGCCTGCTCAGCGGCGTGGCTGCGGCCGTCAAATTGGCCGCTGCGGACGCCAGCAAGGTGAAGGTCTTCGGCGTCGAACCTGAACTGGCTGCCGACACGGCGGAGAGCTTTCGCACTGGCAGGATTGCCGCCTGGCCGGCGGAGCTGACCAGCCGGACCATCGCCGACGGTCTGCGCACGCAGAGCGTGGGAGTGCGCAACTTTGCCCACATTCAGGCCTTTGTGGATGGCATCGTCACCGTCACCGAGGCCGAGATTCGCGCCGCCATGAGGGCTATCGTGGCTGCCACGCGCCTGGTTCCCGAACCCAGCGGCGCAGTCAGCACGGCGGCGCTGCTGTTCCATGCCGGCGAACTGCCGGAGTACAAGAAGGCCATCGCTGTGGTCAGCGGCGGCAACGTCGATCCGGTGCTCCTGGCTGGCGTGCTTACCGAAAGACCGGATTAACGTCGTTCCACTATGATCTTTGCTGTGAAGAAGCTCCGAATCCTCATCGCCATGGCCCTCGGATGCGGTTTGGCGCTGGCGTGCGCCGCGCTGGCCGCTCACGGCGAGGGCCAGAACCAACAGCCGGCCGGGCTTCAGCCCGGGCCCCGCGCTACCCCGCTGAACATCACCTGGCTTTACGTCCAGCCCGACACGAATTCGCAAAAGATCTCCCAGATCCAGATAGGCCGGGAGATGGTGGTGAATCAAGAGAGCGGCTCTTGGCTCGACGTGGAAGCCAACACCGACGCCGAGGAGTTGCAGAACCAGAGCGATCAGCCCATGGTCGGCGGCCAAGCCGCGGCGCCGCCGCTCTCCGGCTGGATGCAGGCCAAGGGCATCGTGGAGGAGACCACTCCGGACGGCGATCAGATTCTGATGGGCGCGGCGGCCAACGAGGAGGCGCTGGCCTCGAACCCCCAAGGGCCGGCGAACGCTGCTCAGGCCGCCATGTTGCTCTACACCCGGCTCTACCAGATGTTTCCCCATTCGCCCCTCGCTCCCGAAGCCCGATGGCGCGCCGGCGATATTCAGTGGCAGATTGAAAAGGCAGACAATGCGCCGCCGCCGGGGTCCGCATCGCAAAATACCTTCTTCCGCCAACTGATGGATGAAAGCGCACTGAAGAAGGTCATCAAGCTCTATCCCCGCACCCGCTGGGCGGCTCTGGCGGCTTACGACCTCATCGACAACAAGCTATGCGGAGACTGGCAGAACTCCGCGAATTGCCCGGAAAAAGAGGCCCAGATCTACGAGAGATACGCTGCCGAGTTTCCTGATGGCCCGCGCACCGCTCACGCTCTCTACGAGGCTGTCTACCGCATGGCCGTGCTTACGGATATGTTTGCCGCCAACGGAGACAAGAAGAAGAGCGGCCTGGCCCGCGAGCAAGCCGGCAAACTGGACGCGCAACTGAAGGCGCATTTTGCGGGATCAGATTACACCTGGAGGGCCGGGGCCTTGATCTACAAGTTGGATCAGGGCATACCCGTGTTCAGCGCCGGCCTGGAGTGAGGACGGCTCACGGATCATTTGTCCTCTGTCCGGCAGTTGAACCGTTGCTTGGGCGCGCCAGCATCTTCGGAAAATGTGCAGACCGGAACGGCTCCTGGAGTATGTTCTCCGGCTCGTGCTGGAGCGCATCGCCGCCGGCAGGGGGACTAGCGTGCAGGATGTGAACCAGCTTTTGCGCCAGTACGCGCAGATGGCCAAGATGTTCAAGGCGGAGGAGCGCCGGCGTCTGAGATTATTAGCCGAAGAGCACATCCAAAGGAACGATATTCAGACGATGGCTGGCTCAATCGAAATGGCGGTCGTGACCATGTGGGGCAATCAAAAGAAGCACAGAGGAACATAGCGAGTGGAAAGGTAGGTGCATAGCCCCTAAATCGACCCCATGACCACCCTCCAGGGCCCAGCTTGATCTTAGCCCTGCACCAGCACAAGCTCCGGCTCGATGCGCGCGCGGAACTCGGGCGTGAGCGTTGCCAATTGCACAATATCAACCTTAAAGGGCAGACGCGATTCGTCCAGCGCCTCTTCGAGCATTGCAGAGTCGTGCAGAGACAGTTCCGTGCCGCCGATGACCAAATCAAGGTCGGAGAAGCGC
>JAJYZC010000040.1 GCA_021800255.1 Acidobacteriota bacterium | reverse complement strand
CTGATCCGGCGCGGTTCTTGACCACGCGGGGATCAAGGCCGAATTCGCGCGATGCTTGGGTGAGCGATGTACCCTCAGATCGCATTTTGGAGATTACATGGGTTATACGGTTCCAGGTTTCCTGCTGAGCATTGGGGAGAGTGAAATACTGCTTGGACGTTCGCGGGCGTGTGACTTTCTTCTTGCTCGTGGTTGTTGACGCCACTCTGGCTGGCTTTTGGTCTTTTTGTTTAGCCACCTGCTTTTTGGAATTGCTCTTCTGCGGTCTAGTGCCGCCTGTGCGGGATGGTATTTGCTTCTTCCCGTGTTCAGGACTTGGGACAGGCGTGCCTGTGATCCGTGTCGGGCTTGTCGGATGGCCGCCAGTCGGTTTGGTCCGTTCGACAGTTGTCATCTTGAGTGTTTTCTTTTTGGCTTTCATATCTGCTGTCTTCACTCCGGCATGTTGTCAAAAAACATTCGCAACAACAAGCCCCTTGCAGTTGTGGCGAATTTTTGTCATAACTGGTTAGGGGAGTCGTGGCGACAATGAACGATGAAGTGCTAAACAGACGGCAGGCGTTCGATGCAGTTATCGAATATTTTCAGGCCATTTGCGGGACCAATGACTACGAGGGCGCAATTGCGATGCTTAAGGAACAGTTTCGTGACAAAGAGGCGTCTCCAGCCCATTGGCTGCATAAACTAGCGCGTGGAATATACCCCGCGAATCCCCCGGACACCGTGCAGCCTGAACACTTCTATGAGATTTTGGGGATGATCGACACGAGGGAAAAACATGACGCAATCTTTTCCCAACTCCCCGGACCGGAGGTTGACAAATTTCTGAAATTTCTTTTGAAAGACTTCCTCCCTGCGGTTCGCTCAAATGCGCAGTTGATGGCGAAGAAACTGCCGCAGCGTCGCAACGGAGGACCGAAACCCAAAATGCCGTCTGAGGAGAAGTGTCGGGAGATCTTCGATGAAATCGAGCAGTTGCATCGAAAAAATGTGAAGCGTGGCATTGCTCAACGTCGGCTCGCTGAAAGAACAGGTTTGAGCGTGCGCACGGTGCAGCGGATTTGCAAAGCGCAAAAAGGAAGATTAAATGAATTACATTCGGATGCGCCCGATTCCTGATAGTAGTAAAATAGGTGCATAAACAGCGGGCTTGCCACCTGTTACGAGCAGGCAACAAGCCCTGACCACCAAAGGAGGATAGACTCCAATGGCAGCTACTCACACCGTAGCGCACCCTTCTCTGTTGCGCAAACCTCCGATAGATCATGCCCTCTCGGCACATAGCCTATCTGCCCATCGGCATTTATCTCTGAAGCCCCAGCATGGAGTTATGACCCTCACGGGTTACGGCATCCGTGTGAATGTAGATCGTGGGCATCTGACCCTTGAAGATGGGATTGCCGCAGACCGCAGGCAATCCCGACTTCCCCGCGTCAATCACGGACTGAAGCGCCTTGTTGTGATTGGCTCAGATGGTTTCGTGTCCCTTGCAGCCCTGCGCTGGCTGGCAGATCAGGATGCGTCATTCGTCATGCTGGAACGTGACGGCTCTGTACTGGCGACAACCGGGCCGGTACGATCCTCCGATGTGAAGCTCCGGCGCGCCCAGGCGCTCGCTCTCGAAAACGGGTCCGCAGTGAGGATCAGCCGCGATTTGATCGACCGGAAGCTCGCCGGACAGGCAAGGGTTGCAGGCGATGGGCTTGGCGATGAATCGACAGCGCAAGCCATAGCGAGGTTCCGTTCCGATCTCGCTAGTGCGCAGTCTATCGACGCGGTTCGGATCATCGAATCACAAGCCGCGCGGGCCTATTGGTCAGCGTGGCGGACTCTGCCTGTGATGTTCCCCAAGAGCGATCTGCGGCGTGTCCCTGAGCATTGGCTCAATTTCGGCTCGCGGATTTCGCCGCTCACTGGTTCACCACGTCTCGCCGCAAATCCGGCAAATGCCATCTTGAATTACCTCTATGCTGTGCTTGAAGCAGAGACACGCCTTGCAGCCGCGACATTAGGGCTTGATCCTGGGATCGGAGTTTTGCACGTCGATACTCACTACCGGGACAGCCTGGCTTGCGATCTGATGGAACCTATCAGGCCGGACGTTGACGCATTTGTATTGAATTGGCTGAAACGCGATCCACTACCGCGCAACTATTTCTTTGAACAACGCGACGGGAACTGCCGATTGATGACCCCCTTCGCATCAGCCCTTGCGCAGACCGCTCCGCAGTGGGCGCATTTGGTTGCACCTGTTGCCGAATGGTTTGCGCGAGAAATCATCAATCCAAAAACCGCCCGACGGTTCAATCCCGCCGCGCGCTTCACACAACAGTACAAGCGAGAGGCGAAGGGAGGGAAACCGCATTCCGTAGCGAATTCATCGTTCAAGCCAAAGAGGCTTTGTAGGGGTTGCGGGCGCACGGTCGCAGATCGCAACTCGCATTGCAGATCATGCGTAAAGGGAATCCTGTCAGATCAGATGACGGAAACTGCAAAAACCGGAAGGGTCGCGGCTCAGTCTCCCAAAGCTAGGCGCAAACGGGCAGCAACACAAAAAATCAATGCGCGGGCGAGAAATGCTTGGAAGCCTTCAGATCAACCCGCTTGGCTCACCGCAGAGTTCTACGTTTCAAAGGTCCAACCAGCCCTAGACCTTCTCTCCATTGCGGCGATAGCGAAGCTACTGAATGTTTCATACAGTTATGCGGACGACATTCGCAAGGGGCGAATACCCCATGCAAGGCATTGGAAATCCTTGGCGGAACTGACGGGGATGAGCAAAGAGGAAATTTGAAGAGAGGTACAAGGCAAGATTATTTGTAATTGTTTAACGTAATATGGCCAGTGAAATCATATACTTGCGGGATGCGCTATGTGCATTCCGCTCCAATTTGCCCGGCGCATTTTGCAGAAAAACATGAAAACATTGGGAAATCCACGAGCTTTGTGTCAAGGGCGGAATGAAAGGGAACTCTGCGCAATGGCGAAATCACGCTAAACGACCACCGGCTGGAAGCCGGTGGGTTCTCTACTGGGGGAAAGATGGGAAATCACAGGTGCCCAGAATGAAAATGTTTCTCCACGAAGCAAAGCCCATAGTTCCTCGTAGCTTTTGGGCTGCGGCAGATGTGGGAAGCACCCAGGAGGCAATGCTTGAGCAGAAAGCGCTGAATTCGGTCCCGTTTGCTACGCCCAAGCCGGAGCGTCTCATACGGCAAGTTTTCGAGGTTGCTGCTCGTCCGGGAGAAATCGTGCTGGACAGTTTTTTGGGATCGGGCACGGCTGCTGCTGTGGCCCACAAATTGGGATTCCCTTACATTGGCATCGAAACCGGAGAGCACGCAGTCACGCACTGTGTCCCGCGTCTCAAGAAAGTAGTGGACGGGGATCAGGGCGGAATCTCTGAGGCCGTGGGCTGGAAGGGCGGCGGCGGATTCCACTTCTACAAACTAGGCAGTCCCGTATTCGATGAAGAGGGACAAATCAATCCGGCTGTGCGCTTCGCGCACCTTGCCGCGCACGTCTGGTTTGCCGAGACGCGCACGCCTTTGCCGCATCCACGGCGGCGCTCTCCATTGTTGGGAGTGCATGAGGGCGTGGGCTATTACCTGCTTTTCAACGGCATCCTTGGGGACAAGCGGCCTGATGGCGGCAATGTGCTGACGCGCCGGTTGCTGCCCTCCGGGCGTATCGCTGAAAAGGACGAATCTCGACGCTTCTCCGCTAAGGATGTTTCGGGTGTTTGGCAAACCACTCCCGCGCCCGTTCTCGCTCTCGGGACAGATCGGCCGGCGTCAGGTGAGAGACGACTTTGTCTCGTTCTTTCACAGCAGTTTTTGCGTGCGCGGTATTGAGATCGCCGGCCGCCGCGAGCTCGGACCAGAAATAGGCTTTCGCATAATCCTGCCGCACGCCGTTACCCCTGGCATAACACAAGCCGAGGTTTAATTGCGCCCTGGCATTCCCTTTCTCCGCTGACTTGCGGTACCACTGCGCTGCCTGTGCATAATCTCGAGGCACGCCGTCGCCCCTGGCATAACACAAGCCAAGGTTTAATTGCGCCTTGGCATTCCCTTGCTCCGCCGACTTGCGGTACCACTGCGCTGCCTGTGTGTAATCACGAGGCACGCCTCGGCCATGGAAGTAAAGGTAGCCAAGGTTGTTTTCCGCTTTGGCGTATCCTTGCTCCGCCGCCTTGCGATACCACTTCGCCGCCTGTGCGTAATCCTGCATGGCTCGACCTGAACGGTCGAACAATCGCCATGGCTTGCGGTACCACTTTGCTGCCAGCATGTGCTTCTGCGGCACGCCTTGGCCATCGGCATAATAGACGCCCAAGTTGAATTGCGCCTCGGCGAATCCTTGCTCCGCCGATTTGCGGTACCACTTCGCTGCCTGCGCGTAATTCTGCGGCACGCCTTGGCCAGCGGCATAGTCCACGCCAAGGTTGAACTGCGCCTCGGCTAATCCTTGCTCCGCCGCCTTGCGGTACCACTTCGCTGCCTGCGCGTAATCCTGCGGCACGCCTTGGCCATCGGCATAGTCCACGCCAAGGTTGAATTGCGCCTCGGCATCCCCTTGCTCCGCCGCCTTGCGGTACCACTTCGCTGCCTGTGCGTAATCCTGCGGCACGCCTTGGCCATCGGCATAGTCCACGCCAAGGTTGTATTGCGCCTCGGCATACCCTTGCTCCGCCGCCTTGCGGTACCACATCGCTGCCTGCGCGTAATCCTGCGGCACGCCTTGGCCAGAGTCATAGTCCACGCCAAGGTTGTATTGCGCATCGGCATACCCTTGCTCCGCCGCCTTGCGGTACCACGCCGTTGCCTGTGCGTAATCCTGCGGCACGCCTTGGCCATAAATGTAAAGGGAGCCAAGATTGTCTTCCGCCGAAGTGTCGTCTTGCTCCGCCGCCTTGCGGTACCACATCGCTGCCTGCGTGTAATCCTGCGGCACACCCTGGCCAGCGGCATAACAGAAGCCGAGGCTAAATTGCGCCCAGGCGTCTCCTTGCTCTGCTGCCTTGCGGTACCACTTCGCTGCCTGCGTGTAATCCTGCGGCATACCCTGGCCATGGAAGTAAAGGTAGCCAAGGTTGTCTTCCGCCCAGGCGTCTCCTTGCTCTGCCGCTTTGCGGTACCACATCGCTGCCTGCATGTAATCCTGCGGCACGCCTTGGCCAGAGTCATAGTCCTCGCCAAGGTTGAATTGCGCCTCGGCATCCCCTTGCTCTGCCGCCATGCGGTTCCACTTTGCAGCCTGCGTGTAATCCTGCGGCACACCCTGGCCATGGAAGTAAAGGTAGCCAAGGTTGTTTTCCGCTTTGGCGTATCCTTGCTCCGCCGCCTTGCGGTACCACTTCGCTGCCTGCGCGTAATCCTGCGGCACGCCTTGGCCATCGGCATAGTCCACGCCAAGGTTGTATTGCGCCTCGGCATACCCTTGCTCCGCCGCCTTGCGGTACCACTTCGCTGCCTGCGCGTAATCCTGCGGCACGCCTTGGCCAGCGGCATAACACAAGCCGAGGCTATATTGCGCCCAGGCGTCTCCTTGCTCTGCTGCCTTGCGGTACCACTTCGCTGCCTGCGCGTAATCCTGCGGCACGCCCTGGCCAGCGGCATAACACAAGCCGAGGCTATATTGCGCCCAGGCGTCTCCTTGCTCTGCTGCCTTGCGGTACCACTTTACAGCCTGCGCGTAATCCTGCGGCACGCCTTGGCCATGGGAGTAAATGTAGCCAAGGTTGTCTTCCGCCCAGGCGTATCCCTGCTCGGCCGCCTTGCGGTACCACTGCGCGGCCTGCGTGTAATCCTGCGGCACACCTTTGCCAGTGGCATAAGCGGCCGCCACAAGCATCTGCGCTTTGGCATCGCCTGCCTTTGCCTTAGCCAGCAACGCCGGATTGATACCCTTGGCTTGAGACTGTGATTGCGCTTGGAGCAGAACAAGGATCAGTGTGACTACAAGCAAGACGGTATCGAGTACGGCGGTGTGGAAGAATTGCTTTCGGCCTCTTTCCATAGAGCATCTCGGAATCGTCACCACGATAGCACAGATTCACCATTCCTTCTCTTATATTAAAAACGGGTTTCAGCTTGGGTTTTCGTTTTGGCTTCAGACTTCAACTGACCGCTTCTACCCGGACTTTGTGGCGGAAACGCTGGATGGCCGTCTGCTGGTGGTGGAGTACAAGGGCGAGGATTACGCCACCAATGATGATTCCAAGGAAAAGAAGCTGCTTGGAGAATTATGGGCAAGCAAGAGCAACGGCAGAGCCTTGTTCCTGATGGCAGTCAGAATAGATGAGCGGGGCAGGAACGTCCATGAGCAAATCAGGGGAACGATTGAGGGCCGGTAGCAGATGCGCATTGTGAATTGCTGCGGATTTCATCGCATGATGGGACCAAAGCTGCGCTCGGATACTCCCGTATCTCTTACCTCGTTTGCTAATTTCCCAGCTAGATCGATTACTACTTGATTAACACTCGCACCGCACTTCAGCACGGGAATGAGAATCGGCAATTACGCCGATCTTTGGGCTGAGGGAAGGGGGGTGCACTTTTCCCGGTCCCTGTCTCCTATCCCCGTCAAATGGAGCAGGGGATAGGAGACAGGGGCCGGGAAAAGTGCGGCTCGCGGCCGGCGCCTGATGGAGGCAGGCGCGGCGGCATCCATCAATGTTCAGGAAGCGGCTGAGCGCGCTCCGGGGCCTTCGGAAAGGTCAGCGTCTGGACCTTTCCCCGAACAGCCCAACAGAGCGATGCAACCCAGCCCGCGACCGTCCAGCCGAGAAACATATCCACCAGCGCGATCCACACGGTCGCGCAGCAATCGCGCCGCCAGGCCAGCTCCGCCGGCAACAGATAGATCGCCAATCCAACCAGGAACAGGATCAGATGCGCCGGCGCGGCCAGATAGGCGTCGTTGCGAGCTAATCCTACGGCGATGATGAGGATCACGGACGCGATCAGTCCGCTGACGAGAAACACACGTAGAAAATGCTCCATCCGCCACCTCCGATCATGCGCTTCAAGTCTAGCGCCGCCGGCGCCGGCCTGCAATCGGCGCGCAGAGGCGCCAAACCCCTGTAAAAGGCGGACGGGCCACGGCCGCGTGGGCGCACCGCGGTTTGAAGAGCCGGACCGCTCCTCTCCACACTCACGAATGCCTTCTTTTTCAATCGCTGGGGTTGGTTAACACGATTAGGACCTGGCACTGCTCTACCATCGAAGCAGGCGATGCCCCGCAAGCCCAAACTCGGGCAGAACTTCCTCCGCGACGCGCAGGCCGGCGAACGGATCGTGGCCGCGCTCGGCGATGTTGCCAACCGCACGGTGGTGGAGATCGGTCCCGGCCGGGGAGCGATTACCACGGCATTGGCCGAGCGCGCCGGGCATGTACTGGCGGTCGAGCTGGACAGAGAACTCGCTACGGCCCTGCGCGCACGATTTTCACCTCAGCGCGTCACCGTGATTGAACAGGACGTACTGAACTTCGACTTTGCCGCGGCCGCCGCTCAGGCCGGAGCGCCTCTGCAAGTGGTGGGAAATCTCCCTTACTACATCACCTCGCCGATCCTGCTGAAGCTGGCCGATAGCCACGCGGAGCTGGACCTGGCGGTGCTGATGGTGCAGCGCGAGGCGGCTGATCGCGTAACGGCTGCGCCTGGCTGGCGCGATTACGGTCTGCTGTCGGTGACCGTGCAGATGTATGGGCCGGCCGAGCCGCTGTTCACGCTGCCGCCCTCAGCTTTTTCGCCGCCTCCCCGGGTGCATTCCACGGTCTTCCGCTGGCGGTTTGCGCCGCGCTTTGCCGCGTTGGGCGTCGAAGAAGCGGAGTTTTTGCGCTTTGCGCGTCAGGCCTTCGCGCAGAAGCGCAAAACCCTCGCCAACAATCTGCGCGCCGCCGGCATTGCGCCGGCCGCCGTAGCGACCGCGCTGGCCGGCGCGGCCATCGACCCCAAGGCGCGCGCCGAGGCTTTGCCCATCGAGGCATTGGCAAGGCTGTGGCGCCATCTCAAGCCGCAGCACCAAGCTCCGCCCAGCCGGGCACTTCCAATCTGAGCGCAGGATGGCATCGAGCGATGGCGGGACGGATGCTTTTGGCGGCGGGCGATTGGCTTCGCCGCCGCCGCCCGGCAGCTTCCTTATTCCAGTGATTGGCGGCTGGCGCGTAAGCTAGGAGAAGGGGATGGGCGCGCAGCCGGACGGGGAGATCCTTACGCGATAATCCGGGAAGCCGCAGGCCGCGCACACGCATCTTGCCATTAGGAAAGCCATGAATCCGGTTACGCAGGTTCACCGCCGCTCCTTCGAAGAGACGCTGCTGAGCGCCCGCCGGACCATGCTGCTCAGCGAGATTCTGAAGCTGGCCTTGGACAGCTTCAAGGCCAGCAAGACGCGCTTTGCACTCACCGCGCTGGGGATGGTGATCGGCACCGCGTCGGTGATCCTGGTGGCCACCATCGGCCTGACCGGGAAACAATACATACTCGGGCTCATCGAAAAGATCGGCACCAACACCGTGGAATTGGAATATGCAGGCGGCGGCACTACGCCGGCCGAGCGCGTGCTCTTCAACGACTATCTGACCATCGAAGATGAAAAGGCCGTAGACCAGGCCATGCCGGACGTAATGTACTCCTCGCCGGTGGTGAGCATGCAGGCTCCAATCAGCTTCGGCAATGGGATTACGAAGGATACGCTGGTGCTGGGCGTAAGCCCGCAATACCAGCAAATTCGCAATCTGGTTGTGACCGACGGCCGCTTTTTCGATGTCATGGATAACACCGCCCACATGAAGTGCGCCGTGGTGACAGAAAAGTTCGCTCGGGAGCGCTACGGCAGCGACGATGCCGCGGTCGGTCAGAGCTTTCAACTCCAGGGCATTCCCTTCACGGTGATCGGCGTCTTCCGGGAGGCAGTGAACGACTTCGGGCAATCGGAGATCGCCGAGGAAACCATTCTCATCCCCTATTCCGTGGCCCGCTACTTCACCGGCACCGACCGGGTGAATCAGATCTACTTTTCCATGAGCAGGCTGGATGAGGTTCCCGAGGCCGCCAAGCAGATTGTGCATATCGTTCACGGGCGGCATCACCGCAACTCGGTTTACCGCGCCCAGACGCTCACCTTGTTGCTGACCACGGCGGCGCAGATCGCCAACGCCCTGACGCTGATGCTGGTGCTGGTGGCCGCTGTGACCCTGGCGGTGGGCGGCGTAGGCATCATGAACATCATGCTGGCCAACGTGCGCTCCCGTATACGCGAGATCGGCATTCGCAAGGCATTGGGCGCGACTTACCGCGAAATCAAGCTACAGTTTCTTACCGAGGCGATTATCATTTCGCTTGTAGGGGGAATCGCGGGCACGCTCGTGGGGCTGGCCCTGCCGCTGTCGATCCGCTTTTTTACCCAATACGACGCGCCGTTTTCGTGGTGGTCGGTGGTGATTGCCCTTAGCGCCGCAACCGCGGTGGGAGTGATCTTCGGCACCGTCCCCGCCACCCGCGCCGCGCAGATGGACCCTGTGGAGGCATTGAAGTATGAGTAACCCTGAAGCACCGGAGAAAAGACCGGAAGCACAGGCGGAGGACGAGCCTTCGCAGGGACCGAGCCTGGTTCTGCTCTACACGCTGGTTGCCTTGGCGCTGGCCCTGGCCATTGCCTGCGCCGCCATGATTGTCCTGCCCTTCTACCGCCGGCACACTCTTTAGGGGCTGCGAACAGGCCCTACGGCATTTTCGGAAAACTGGGAACGATTGAGAGCCGGGAAAGTGGATTTTTCTTGAGGAGAAATCCACTCAGCAGGAGCGGTTCCGGTCTACACCTTTTCCGAAAATGCTATAGGTCTTTGACGGCATGAATTCGTTCCTTCGCGTTCGTGCTTTCCCAGGTCTCAAAGGGGACCTGGGGCACCCCAATGGTGCAAAAGCAAGCGGTCCGAGACCTGGCCCTCATCCTTGGTCATCGGGACCGGGTGCCGGATCCGCTCTTTCTACGATCAGCGCCGGAATGCCGCCGATAACCGGATAGGCGCGGCCGCAGCCTGAGCAAACCAGGCGCGCGGACTCCTGCCGCAGGCCGTCCCGGCAAGCCGGGCAGGCGAATTGGGCGAGGACGGCCGGATCAAGAATTTGCCGGGGGGCGGGCTTGGGCGGAGCGGACATGCGGCTGTTCGCTATTGGATGGTCGCCTCGGGATCGGCTTTCTGCTCTGCGTCATGGCGCCTGGCGCGGCCGGCGAACTCTTGCTCAATGCGCTCGTTGGCGCCGGCCTGGGCGAATTGGCAGGCCACGCGGATGCCGTTGGAGATGGCCACGTCATTCGACGAGCCATGGCCGATGATGCACACGCCGCGCACCCCCAGCAGTTGCGCTCCGCCGTACTCCCGGTAATCGAGGCGGCGGCGGAAGTCGTTGAAGGCCCGGCGCGACAACAGCGCCCCCACCTGGGCTGTCACGGTCCGCGTCAGCGAGGCGCGCAATACGTCGCGCACGAAGCGGCCCACTCCCTCGCTGGTTTTGAGCGCCACGTTGCCCACAAAGCCGTCGCAGACGATCACGTCGGCCTTGCCGCTGAAGATGTCGCGGCCCTCCACGTTGCCTACGAAATGGATGGGCAGAGCCTTGAGCAGCGGGAAGGCATCGCGGGTCAGCTCGTTGCCCTTGCTCTCCTCTTCGCCAATGGAGAGCAGGCCCACGCGCGGCTGGCGGATTTTGAGCACGGTGCGGGCGTAGATCTCGCCCATCACCGCGAACTGCTCCAAGTTGTGGGCCTTACAATCGACGTTTGCGCCTACATCCAGCAGCACACAGGGGTTTCCGGAGGAGCTGGGCATGGGCGTAGCCAGCGCCGGACGGTCCACGCCGGGCAGCGCGCCCAGCACCATCTTGGCGGTGGCCATGGCCGCGCCGGTGTTGCCCGCGGTCACAAAGCCGGCGGCCTTGCCTTCGCGCACCAGCTTCAGTCCCACGCGCATGGAGCTATCGCGCTTGGCGCGCACGGCGTGCGCCGCCTTCTCGTCCATGCCGATGCGTTCCGAGGCGTGGTGGATGACGATGGGCAGATCTTCGTTTTCCAGGTGCTCATCGAGCTGATCGTGCAGGTCGGATTCGGGCCCGATGAGATGAACCCGCACGGGCAGAGCGCGGCAGGCCAGGATGGCTCCCCGGATCTCCGGCTCGGGAGCCTTGTCGGAACCAAAGGCGTCAAGCGCAATGTCAGTAAGCATGGGCGCTTGCGTATCAGCTTGCTTCTTTTACGTCGAGAACCGAGCGGCCTTTGTAGGCGCCGCATTTAGGGCAGGCGCGATGGGGCAGCTTCTTTTCGTGGCAGTTGGGACATTCTGAGAGCGCCTTGGGCTTCAGAAAGTCATGGGCGCGGCGGTTGGCTGTCCGGCGCACCGAGTGGCGCCTCTTCGGATTCGGCATGGCTAGCTTTTCAATCCTTTCAATTGGCGAGGAAAGTTCTCAGTTCGTATCTCACGGCGAATTGCCGGAACAACTGTGAACTGAAAACCGCGCCTCAACCCTGTGAACTCAAAACTTCAGCACATCTTCCAGCGCAAGGCTATCTCTTCGATCATAACCGATTTCGATTTCGGGCGCAGCGGGCGAGCCGGACCAGCCAGGGCCGTGCAATGGTTCCGGTGCACTGCCGGGTTACAATGGCTTCGCAGGAAACACAAGATCATTGACCCCCGGCCCGATCTATCCGCGCCGAAAAGGAGATTTTTTGCCGGACTCTGTGCGTGTGCGCCAGCCCCTTCGTTCCGTCTGCCTCAATCTGTTTGCCCTGCTGGCGCTGGCCGGCTGGGCGGCAGCCTTACCGGCGCAAACCTCTTCCGGTCACCTCTATTACGCGCGCGTGAATACCCTGGGGGTTCTGGGCGCGTACTCCTGGGATTCGAGTCACATCCTGCTGGGAGATGCGGAACAGAGGAGGCTGGTGAACATCGGCGTCTCGTATAGCCGGCGGCTGTTTCTGAATCACGTGGTGGACTGGCAATACGACGGGGAATTTCTGCCGGTGGCGCTGGAGAGCGATCCATTGCAACGTATTGTCGATGCGCAGACCTCGCCGGCAGCGGAAACCTACACGAGCGATCTCCAAAGTCCGCCGGTCACCTGCGCGCCGGCCACGATCAGCTATTCATACACGATCAATAATGTGACCTACAGCGGCGCGGAGACGGCAACGTGCTATAGCCGGCGGTGGACGATTGGGGAGGCGATCTCTCCGATGGGATTGCAGTGGAACTTCCTGCCCCGGCGCAGAATCCAGCCGTTCCTCGACGGCCACGGCGGATATATGTATTCGACGCGGCCAATTCCTGTGGACAGCGCCGGATCGTTCAACTTCACCTTCGATGTAGGCGCAGGAATCGAGGTTTACCGCTCCAGGGCGAGCTCGATCCGCGCCGAATATCGCTACCACCATATCTCGAATAACGACACGGCGACCGCCAATCCCGGAATTGACAGCGGACTGTTCCAGGTGACGTACTGCTTCCGGCTGGGGCGCAGGTGAGCGTCGAGGTTTCTACCCCCAAGCTGTTTCTTGGCTCCATAGCATGGCAAAACGGTAAGCTAATGGGGTGAGTGGAAAACCCCTATGCTGAACGCCGTAAAGGTGTTGATCGTCGAAGACGAGCCCCACGCGCTGATGGGCCTGGCGGAGTTGATCGCAGGGTGGGGCTACCGCACCGAGACCGCGCGCGACGGCATGGAGGGGTGGGAGAAGGCGCTGGCCTGGGATCCGGCCATCGTAGTCACGGACTTGAAGATGCCGCGGCTGGATGGCATCGGCCTGCTGACCAAGCTGACGGAGGCGGGATCGGGGCTGAACGCCAACGTCGCCGTGGTCGTCCTCACCGCCATGGGATCAATCGATCTGGCCGTCGAGGCCATGAAGCTGGGCGCCTATGACTTCCTGCAGAAGCCGGTGGACGCTACGCGGCTGAAGACCATTCTGGCCAACGCCACGCGCCAGCGCGAAACCGCCATCGAGTTGGAGGTGGCGCGGCGGCGGCTGCGGGAGAGCGGAGTGCTGGGCCGGCTGGTGGGCAGCTCGAACCGGATGCGGGAGATCTTCGCGCTCATCGAGCAGATTGCACCCTCCAACGTCCCCGTGCTCATCACCGGCGAGAGCGGGACGGGCAAGGAACTGGTGGCGCGCACCCTCCACGACCTGAGCCCGCGCAAGGCGCGCCCTTTCGTCGCCGTCAACTGCGCCGCCATTCCTGAAACGCTGATTGAGAGTGAGATCTTCGGCCACGAGAAAGGCGCCTTCACCGGGGCAGCGGAGCGGCGCGCAGGCTGCTTCGAGCTGGCCTCCGGCGGCACGCTGCTGCTGGATGAGATCGGCGAGATGCCCTCCGGCACACAGGCCAAACTGCTGCGCGTGCTGGAGGAACACAAGTTCCGCCGCCTGGGCGCGCGGGCAGAGCAGGAGGTGGACGTGCGCGTGCTGGCGGCCACCAACCGTGAGCCCGGCCAAGCCGTCGCCCAGGGCCATCTCCGCGCCGACCTTTTCTACAGGCTCAACGTCTTCAACATTCACATGCCGCCGTTGCGCGAGCACCTGGAGGATCTACCCGCGATGGCCGAAGCCATGCTGAGCGAGATGAACCAGAAGCACGGCCGCAAGGTTTCCGGCGTGGCTGCCTCCATGCTCGACCGCATGATCGCCTATGGCTGGCCGGGCAACGCCCGCGAGCTGCGCAACGTCATCGAGCGGGCTGTGATTCTCTGCCCGGATAGCGCGCCGCTGGATGCCGGGCACCTGCCACCGGGCTTCGGCAAGGAGCAGGCCACGGCTGCGCAGGGCGCGAACTCCGGCGCGGTTCCGCTGCACGTGGGCGTTACGGTGGACGAGGCCGAGCGGCTGCTGATCCTGCGCACCCTGGAGGCCACCGGCCAAAACAAAACCCGCGCCGCCGAGATCCTGGGCGTAAGCCTGAAGACCCTGCACAATAAGCTCAAGGGGTATAGCCGCCTTGCGGATGAGCAAGCCGGCTGAGCCATGCGCCTGAAGACCAAACTCGTTCTGGCCATCACCGGGCTGGTGTTTCTCATCGCCGCGGTGCTTTCCCTGGTCTACGCCAGTCAACTGCTGCGCACCGCCGTGCAGCAAACCTATGACACCAATCAAATGATTGCCGAGCAGGTTCGCTTCGCCCTGCAGCAGGCGCTGGAGACCGGCCTCAAGAACCAGAAGGTCAACCCCGACAATCCGGACCAGTTGCGCGTCCTGGAGGCGGCCGCAGTGCAGGACAACGCCAACCTTCGGGAGGTGGTCGAGTCAGCCAACCGCTACTCCCTCACGGTCTATGACATCAACATCGGCGACAGCCAGCGGTATACGCTGCTGAGCACCACGCCCGGCAACGTGGGCGAGCCGCTACCGCTACGGCCCAATTACAGCCAGCTTCTGGCCGCCGGTCCCCTCCAGTTGTTGCAGGCAGTCTTCGGCCCGCCGAAGGTTTTTGACGTGGTGGTTGCGCTCGACCGCAACGGCCAACTCTTCGCCACCGTGAACGTAGGCGTGCGCACCACTCTGCTGCGCGCCTTTTACGCGCCCTGGCTGGGCGAGGCGCTTACCCTGATGGGCTTTGCGCTGGCGGTGGCGCTGGTGGCCGCCTTCCTGCTCAGCAACCTGGCCCTCCGCCCCCTGGAAGAGATCAGCCTGCAACTCGACTACTGGACTTCGGCCGGCGAAAGCGGCGATGCGCCGCCGGCGCCTCCCCATCAGGACATGGCGGCGCGCGTCTCCAACCAGATCGAGATGATCGGCCAGCGCATGAGAAATGTGGAAGAGGTGTACTCGGCGTTGCGGGAAAATCTGGACCAGATCATGGGCAATCTGCAGGATGGAATCATGTTCTTTACCGGGGATGGACGCGCGGCGCTGGTCTCTGAGGCGGCGCGCCGCTTCCTGCAGATCGAGCGGGAGGGCATTCTGGGCCGCCAGGCAAGGGAGATCTTCGACCGCTCCACGGTGCTGGGGCGTGCGCTTTGGGAGTCAATCGACGCCGGCATCACCCTGGTGAAGGAGGAAATACACACCGAAAACGGACGCCGTATCGAGGTTTCAGTAGACTTTATCCACGACGACGAAAACCGCCGCGGCCTGGGCGCGCTGGTCACGCTGCGCGATCTGGAATCAGCCGCCGAGATCGAGTCGGAACTGGAGCTCTCGCGGCGCATGGCGGCTATCGGGCGTCTTACCTCGGGCGTGGGTCACGAGGTCAAAAATCCCATCAACGCCATCGTCCTCCATCTGGAGCTGCTCAAGAACAAGCTCGCCGGCGCGAGTCCCCCGGCGCTCCGTCACCTGGAAGTTATCGACGCCGAAATTCACCGTCTGGACCGTGTGGTGCAAGTGCTCGTGGATTTCTCCCGCCCGGTCGAACTGCAGCTCCGCGAGCAGGACCTGCGCCCGGTGATCGCCGACGTTCTGGCGCTGGCCGCCGAAGAGCTTTCCACGCACAACGTGACCCTTGTGAGCCGTATGCCCGACCAGCCGCTCATCGCCAACGTGGATGCCGACCTGCTCAAACAGGCGGCCCTCAACGTGATCCAGAATGGCGCTCAAGCCATGCCGCAGGGGGGCAGGCTCGAAGTGGCCCTCGAAGAGGAGTGGAAGAGCAGGGGCGGCGGAAACCGTTCCCTATCGCCGGCCTGGAAAACCGCCGTGCTCCGCATCGCCGATGAGGGACCCGGCATCCCGGAAGAGATCCGTGAGAAGATCTTCGACCTCTACTTCACCACCAAGAGCGGGGGCAGCGGCATCGGCCTGGCCATGACGTACCGCATTCTCCAACTGCACCACGGCACTATCGACGTACAATCAAGACAAGACCGTGGCACGGAGTTCCGGCTGCGAATTCCGCTCGCCGCCACGGAATGGGGGCGCCGGAATCCGCAACCGGCGGGAATGGAAACGTAGCCATGGTTCGCGGAATCAAGCTGCCTGTGTGGAGCGTTGCGTGGCTGCTGCCGTTGTGCCTTTCGGGGTGCTTTCACAGGAGCCATCCGGCGGCCCAGGCTCAAAAGCTCGCCCCGCCCATCCAGCAGCCCGCGCCGCCGCAGCCTCCGCCGCAGTCAGCGCCCGCAAATCTTCCGCCTCCCGTGGTCACCGTTCCCGCCCCGCCCCAGCCGGCTACAGCCCACAACGCGCGGCCGGCGGCGCCCGCGCCGCAGGTGCGCAAAAAGCGGGTGAACAGGAACCGGGAAGAAGCCGCCAACGCCGTCCCAGAGGTGAGCGCGGTGGGCGAGCTGTCCTCGGGCGATCCTCTCGCGTATCGCCGCCGGACCGCCGCATTGATCGCGGCCACCGAGCACGGCCTGGACTCCATCACCCACCCTTTGAGCGCCTCGGAGCAAAAGACTGCGGAGCACATCCGGCAATTTCTGAAACAAGCCAAGGAGGCGCTGGCCTCCGGCGACGTGGACGGAGCGCACACTCTGGCCGCCAAGGCCAAGGTTCTGCTGGCCGAATTGACCGGATGATGCAGCCCGGGATCCCGGCTTGTTTTACAGTTCGCCCCAGCTCAGTTTGCTGCGCAGGGCATTGAAGAATCCGCCGTCGCTCAAGCGGACCAGCTTGACCTTGTGGCTGGAGCGGCAGCAGCGCACCTCATCGCCCCGGTGCAGCTCCACAACCTGCTGGCCGTCCACGGTCATCAGGCCGAGATTGGGAACGCTTTCCACTCGCACCACCAGCGCCGCATCGCCGCGCAGGACCAGCGGGCGCAGCGTCAACAGATGCGGACAGATGGGTGTAACCACCATGGCGTCCACATCGGGGGTGAGGATGGGCCCGTTGGCCGCCAGGCTGTAGGCCGTAGACCCCGTGGGCGTAGAGACGATCAGCCCGTCGGCGCGAAAGCGGGCCACGCTTTTGCCGCCTAACTCCACGGCAAAGTCGCCCATGCGGGCCATGTCGGCCTTGGTTACAACCACGTCGTTCAGCGCTTCGTAACCGGAGCGCCGCACGCCTTCGCGCCACAACTCGCAGTGGATCATGGCGCGCTCGTCCACTTCGTAGCAGTTCGCGCACCAGCCCTCCAGCGTGGAGTAAAGATCGGCCAGGCGCACCTCGGTCAAGAAGCCCAGAAAGCCCAGGTTCACGCCTAGAATCGGCGTTCCCGCAGTGGCAAAGATGCGCGCCGCCCCCAGCAGCGTTCCATCGCCGCCCAGAACAATCACCAGTTCCGGGGACCAGGAGGGCAACTCCGCGCCATTGACGGCGGGCGCGGCCGAGGTGTACCGGCCGCCCTCCTGGTCCAGCACAGGCTCGTAGCCGCGCTGGCGCAACCACGCGATCAACTCCGGCAAAATCCGCGCCAGCTCTTCCCTTTGCGATTTGCAAACGATGGCGATGCGCGTCATGGGTCCCAGTGTAATGGATGGGGTGCGAGCAGAGGGAAATGTTTGGCCGCCGCCGGACCGAAACAGCCTCAAAGGATGGCGCGCTTTGCGTAGAGCAAAAACTCCCGGTTCCCCCCGGCGCCGGTGATGGGCGAGGGGATGGTTCCACACACCTCCCAGCCCAGAGACCGCAGACCGCCGGTCACTTTGGCGACGGCCAGCTCGTGCGCGGCGGGATCGCGGACAATGCCGCCCTTGCCCACGTGTTCACGTCCGGCCTCGAACTGCGGCTTGACCAGGACTACGGCCTCGGCGAGAGATGGCGCGGCGTCCACGACCGGACCCAGCAACAGCGTGGCGGAGATAAACGAAACGTCCATCGCTAAAAAAGTGATTTGTTGGCTCCCCTGCCCGGCCGCCAGTGATCCCGGCTCCAGCAGGCGCGCATTGGTGCGCTCGATCAGGCGCACGCGCGGGTCGTTGCGCAGTTTCAAGGCGATCTGGCCAAAGCCCGTATCGACCGCTGTCACCTGCGCGGCGCCATGCTGCAAAAGGCAGTCGGTAAATCCGCCCGTCGAGGCGCCTACGTCCAGGCAGGCCCGGCCGCGCAGCGCGATTGCCCAGTGATTGAGCGCCGCCGCCAGCTTCAGGCCTCCGCGGCTTACGTAAGGCTGGTCCTTGCCGAGCAGCCGCACGGGCGCATCGGCGGCAATCGCCGTCCCGGGTTTATCCACTTTTTGCCCGTGGACCAGAACCAGTCCGGCAAGGATGAGCGCCTGCGCGCGTTCCCGGCTGGGAACCAAGCCGCGCTGGACCAGCAGCAGGTCCAGCCTTATCTTTGCGGCGCCGGCTCCCATTGCCCTGAACTCCTTCCAAAACGATCAAAGGGCCATTTCCAGCGAGGGAAATGACCCTTTGGTTGTCTTGTTGGCTGCATTTTGCATCCCCTCGCCATGTCTGAGAAGCAAAGCCCGGCAGTTACGGACCGGCCTGGCGGCAATCGGCAAGCGTGTAGTTCGCGCCGTAGGTGGAAACCATGAGCGCCGGCGGCAGGTTGCAAGGCTGGCCGTAACCCGGAATGCGGCTGGAGTAATTGTCGATGCTGCTGGAGGTTCCGTTTTGCGTGGTCGTGCGCACGTCCACCGGGTAGCCCTCCATCAGAACCGTGGTGTCGATCTGGTCAAGGGTTGTGGGAGTCGACTCAATGATTGTGATTTCGGGATTATCCGGCGAAGCCGCATAGATCTTGCTGTATTGAGAATTTTGCGTGGAAACAACCGTGCGCGGATGCCCTTCCACGGGAAGCGTCGCTTCCACCGTGTAGCTGGAGAGGCTCACCGCGGTCACCGTGCCGTCGGTCTGGTTGGCGGCATAGGCCTGGCTGCCATCGTAGAGCACCGTCACGCCTGCCGGATTGTGGCCCACCGGAATCGTATAGGTAGTCCCGAAGGTAGGACTGTCGTTGCCGTACTGATCCAGACTAACGTCGATCACGCTGATCGTCCCGCCATCGTAGTCGGCCACCACCAGTTGCTGCGTGGCCGCGTTGTACTCGGCGTCCACTGGCCCGGCGATCTGCGGCATTCCCGAGGTGCCGTTGGGGGGCGTAATGCCGGTGGCGGTCACCGCCGAAAGCGAAAGCGGCAGCGTGGGATGGCAGGTCACCAACTGGCCGTTCTGGTTCTGAAACGGCGTACAGGCATCGAGCGAGTCGGTCTGGCTGTTAATGACCGTGATGGTATCGTCGCCCCGGTTGAGCACGAACAGGCGCTGAAGGTCGGCGCTCGGCACGGCATAAACAGGGCACTTTCCCACGGGAATCGGAACGTCGGCGGTATCGGTAGAAATCTCGATCGGCGTCACCACGCCGCCGGCGGGAGCCGTGCTCGGCGCTGTATTGCAGACCAGGCCGGTGGGATCGGTGAAGTTCTGGCTGATCACATATTCGCGCTGGCCAGTTGCAGTGGGTGCGCCCGCCATGGTGACAGGCGTAGGCGCCACTGGAATGGCCAATGAATAGGATTCAGGGCTGCCCGTGAAAAGGTCCACGGCGTTGCCGTTGAGATCGGCGGCCCAAAGATCGCCCGATGGGGCCCCAAACAGGTTCACAACCTGCGCGTTGGTGGGGAGGGTCGTGAACAGCAGGTCTCTTGGTTGCAAATCCACGGGTTGATTCGCGGTAAAGTTCGTAATCGTGCGGTCGCTGTTGATCGCGTATGCTTCCCCGCCGTTTTCCGACAGGGTAAGCCCGATGGGATTGATGCCGATGGGCGTTTCGGCCATCAGCGAATCGCCGGAGTAGTCGATGATGCTCGCCACCCCCGGCGTTGCAGGCCCTGTGGACGAAACCACCACCGCATACGATATCGGCTGTGCCGGAGGGCCACTGGGGGTGATCGGAGTCACCACCGGGCTGTAATTGTTCCCGCAACCGGCGATCAGAGCGGCCAGCGCCAAACTCGCACCGGCCTCTGCCAGCCGCACGCATACACGGCCTGCATGGATAGGAAAAAGCTCCATCTTCATCTTTCGCGCCACCTGGTGATTGTAAATCACGCGGCCAGGGCAAAGACACCTTCGCTCCTCCTCAAGCCGGACGCTGCACCTGCGCAGCCTTTACTCGCAAAAAGGTGCGGCCACACCCGGTGAAACGCTCCGCCGGTGCAGGGACTCCGCCTCGGAGGCCCGTTAACGGGTCCTACGGCATTTTTGGAAATACTGGGAACGATTGAGAGCCGCAAAAGTGGATTTTTCTTGAGGAAAAATCCACTCAGCAGGAGTGGTTCCGGTCTACGCCTTTTCCGAAAATGCAGAGCATGCAGAGGCTGTTCGGAGGACTAGGATAAAAAAGCATGGCGCAAGCGGAGATAGGCTGGGAATCGAAGTTCGTGCTGCTTCTGGTGCTGCCCATGGTAGCCGTGGAGGCCGTGTGGCAAGCCCGCGATTGGGCCGCGGCATCGGCTCCTGCGGCCATCTGGACCATAAGCCTCAGCGCGCTTTTGGGGCTGGTCACTTGGAAGCTGCGCGCGGCTACTCCCTGGGCTGCGGTCGCGGGCGCGGTTATTACCGCCAGCCTGATGTTTTCTACCCTGGCCCCGCCCTATAATCCCTTGCAAACAGCCCTTAGCCCGGTGCTTGCGGTCTCCGTGCTCGCCTTCGCAGCCACCCGCGCAGGCCGGGCTCAAAAGCAGCGGCTCGGAACTGCGGAAAGGCCGGAGGGGCGATCGGCCGCGCAGGTAACCGCTAATCTGGGCGTGGCGGCCATCCTTTCCAGTCCCTTTGCACGGTCCTCGCTGGCTATAGGACGATGGCCAACCCCATCCGCTTTCGCTCTGGTCACTGCGGGGCTGGCGGCCCTGGCTGAAGCCGCGGCCGACACGGTTTCATCCGAGATTGGTCAAGTCTTCGCAGGCCGGCCGCGCATGATTACGACCCTGCGCCGGGTCCAACCGGGCGTTGACGGCGCGGTGAGCCTGGCCGGCACGATGGCCGGCTTGGTTGCCGCGGCTCTGGTCGCCGCGTGCGGCGCGCTCGCACTTCGCGGCGGCGTCATCATGTTCACGGCCAGCGGCGCGGGCGGCGTCTTCGGCTTCCTCTTCGACAGCCTTCTCGGAGCCACTCTGGAACAGCGCGGCTGGCTCAACAACGACGCGGTCAACTTCCTCTCCACCGCCGCCGCAGCAGCCCTGGCGCTGGCGGTATCAGCGCTGACTTATTGACCCGCTGACTCGCCGCCTTTCAGTGCAGATGCAGCCTCCACGCCGTATAGCTCAAGATCTCGTGGACGATGTATGCATCGTCCGATGAGGCGCCCTCCACGTCCAGCCGCGGCCGCGGCGAGGTTAACACATCCAGTCCATCGGCAGCGCAGATGGCGTGAGCCCGGAACAGATGCAACCCATCGCTGACGATCACCAGCCGCCGCAGCCCGTTGGCGCGCGCGATGACGGCTAAGTTGTGAGCCGCCTCTTCCGTGTCGCGGCTGTGCGTCTCGGCAATGATCCTCTGCTCCGGAACCCCCATGCTCATCAGGTACTCACGGCCTACGCCACCCTCGGTGTAGCCGTCGCCGCCCGGTCCGCCCAGGGTGATCATCAGCGGAGCGATGCCGCGCTGATACAGGTCAAGGGCGTGGTCCAGGCGGGCGCGATAGACCGGCGAAGGCCGCCCGTCGTACTCCGCCGCGCCGAAAACCGCAATGGCGCCGGCGGGCGCCGCTTGATCCATGCCGGCATAGCGTTCGATCTGCGCATAGACCCAATGGCACCAGGCCAGCGCCCCCGCAGCCAGCGCCAAAATCAGCAGCGCAGCCGCGGGCCATGCCCATTTGTGACCCTGAGGTTTAGCCGGGCGCACCATGCGCTCCATCTTATCGCTGGAGCACCATGATGATTTGGTGTGTGGGAATAGCCCCCTCACGCAAAATCTCCCACCGTCCCGCGCCCAGGGAGAGATCGACGATGGTGGTGGGCAGCGCGCGGGCCGTAGGGCCGCCGTCCACGATCAAGGGAATGCGTTCCCCGATCTGGTCGCGCACGCAAGCCGCGTGCGTACACTCCGAAGCGCCCTGCAGGTTCGCCGAGGTGGCCGTGATGGGCAGCCCGAACCGCTCCACCACGGCGCGGGGAATGGCGGCGTCGGGCACGCGCAGAGCCACATTGCCCGTGTTCGCGGTGGAGCGCAGCGGCAGCTTGGTTCCGGCGCGCACGATGATCGTCAGCGGTCCCGGCCAGAACCGCTCCGCGAGCCGGTCAAAGAGCGCATCGGTGTCGCGCGCCAGTTCATAGGCCTGGGCCGCGGAGACGATCAGCAGCGAGAGCGGCTTATGCTTCTGCCGGGTCTTGATCTGATAGATCTGTTCCACCGCATGGAGATTCACCGGGTCTACCGCGAGCCCGTAGAAGGTGTCGGTGGGCAGCGCAACGACTCCGCCCTGGCGCAGGCAGGAGACGATGTAGTCGATCCGCTCTGGTTGGGGTTCATCGGGATGGACGCGCAGTATCTCCGCCGACAAGAGGGCTTACCTCGGTACCCGAAGTGAAAAAGTCCGTAAAATCGGAAGCTATCACAGCCCGCCGGGGCGGGCAAGTTTTGCACCCGCTTCACTTGCGCGCGCTGCGGCGCAAACGCCGTAGAATCGGTTCGATGGCTGTTCGCATCGTCCAAAGCAAGCAGAATGCGCGCCTGAAGGAGCTGCGCCGCGCGCTGGCGCGCCCAGGGAGCGGGGAGTTCCTCGCCGTCGAGGGACCGAACTTGATCGCCGAGGCCCTTCGCGCCGGCCTGCGCCTCCACTGCCTCTTCGCTGCCCAGGGCTCCGAGCGCCTGCTCCACGCGCTCTCCATCCCGCCTGAGTGCGAAGTTCTGTTGCTCCCCAAGCCGCTGCTCAACGCCACACTCACCACCGAAACGCCGCAGCCCGTCGCGGCCCTCATTGAGACTCCGCATTGGACCTGGGCCGACCTGCTGAAGCACGCCCGGACCCAACCGCCGCTGCTGATGGTTCTTGCCGGTTTGCAGGACCCCGGCAACCTGGGCGCGATCCTGCGCTCCGCCGAGGCCTTTGGCGCCACCGGAGTGCTCAGCCTGCCCGGAACCGTCAGCGCCTGGAATCCCAAGGCCGTGCGCGCCTCGGCCGGCAGCTTCTTCCGGGTTCCGCTGCTCGCCGTCAGCGCCGATGAGTGCTTCACCCGCCTGCGCCAGGCCGGCGTGCGGCTCTGGAGCACCGCTGCCCGCGGCGCCAAGTCCGCTGGCCTCGCCAACCTGGCCGGCCCTGCCGCGCTCCTCATCGGCAATGAGGGCAACGGCGTTCCATCCGAACTCGCCTCCAGGGCCGCCGGCGCGCTCACCATTCCCTGCCCCGGCCCGGTGGAGAGCCTCAACGCCGCCGTCGCTGCCAGCATTCTGCTCTATGAGGCCTCGCGGCAACGCGCCACGCAAGCCGGCGATCCATCCAGCCCACGAGGAGCGAGACGATGAGCCTCTTCGACAACCAACCCGATGCCGTCTCCGCATCCTTGCCGCCACCCTCGTCCAAAACTCCAAGGAGCGGAGCTCCGCTGGCTGAGCGCATGAGGCCCCGCTCCCTCGACGAGCTCCTCGGCCAGGAGCATCTTGTCGGCCCCGGCAAACCGCTCCGCGTGCAGATCGAGCACGACGACGCCGGCTCCATGATCTTCTGGGGCCCTCCCGGCGTGGGCAAAACCACCCTGGCCAAGATCATCGCCGAAACCACCAAGGCGAATTTCATCGAGTTCTCCGCCGTCACCAGCGGCATCAAGGAGATCAAGCAGGTGATGGCCTCGGCCGCCAAAGCCGCCGAGATGCACTCCCGCACCATCCTCTTCGTCGATGAGATTCACCGCTTCAACAAAGCCCAGCAGGACGCCTTCCTGCCCTACGTGGAGCGCGGCGCCATCCGGCTGATCGGCGCCACCACGGAGAATCCGTCGTTCGAGATCATCTCCGCGCTGCTCTCCCGCTGCCGCGTCTACGTTCTGGAGCCGCTCAAAGAGGAGCAGATTGTCGCCCTCCTCGGCCGCGCGCTGGCCGACCAAGAGCGCGGCCTGGGCGCGCTCTCGCTCACCGCCGATGACGACGCCCTGGAACTTATCGCCGCTTACTCCAGCGGCGACTGCCGCTCGGCCTACAACACGCTTGAAGTGGCGGCGCAGCTAGTCCAAGACCAGAAAAAAATCACCAAGGCCATGGCCGCCGAGGCCGTGCAGCGCCGCGTGCTGATGTACGACAAATCCGGCGAGGAGCACTACAACCTCATCTCCGCGCTGCACAAGAGCGTGCGCAACTCCGATCCCGACGCCGCGCTCTACTGGCTGGGGCGCATGTTCGCCGGCGGCGAGGACCCGCTCTATCTCGCCCGCCGCATCGTGCGCATGGCCATTGAGGACATCGGCCTGGCCGCGCCCGAGGCCCTCAACCTCTGCCTCTCGGCCAAAGAAGCCTATGACTTCCTCGGCTCGCCGGAGGGCGATCTGGCGCTGGCCCAAGCCGTCGTCTATCTTTCGCTCGCGCCCAAGTCCAACTCCGTTTACACCGCCTGGGGTGCCGTGCAGGAGGACATCGAGCACACCCGCCAGGAGCCGGTTCCGCTGCACCTGCGCAACGCGCCCACAAAGTTGATGAAGGACCTGGGCTACTCCGCTGGCTACAAGTACGCCCACGACGAACAAGACAAAGTCGCCGAAATGGACTGCCTGCCGGACGCGCTGCGCGGACGCAGCTACTACCAGCCGACGCAGGAGGGTCGTGAGAAGCAGTTAGCAGCGAGGCTGGAAGAGATACGCAGGATCCGGGCCGGCAAACGCGGCGGAGGATAGAGTGCAAAGCTTATGAGGTGCGCTTAAGAGAGCGCAATCGCCGGGTGCCCCAGGTCCCCGCTTCTGGGACCTGGGAAGGCACAACCCCCAACCAGCCGCTTTTCCGATCCTTGTTCTTCTACCCGCCGCTTAACGGCAGGCGCCGGCCGTGGCGGATATGTAGAACCGTCACGCTATCGCCGTCGATGGTAAAAAGAATCCGGTACACGTGTGGCCGGTTCCCGTAAAGCAGTTGCCTTACTTCGAAGGGGAACGCTTCGTCCTCCGGCGCAAGCATACAACGTCGCGGAGCCTCGGAGAGCGATGCTACCCCTTCACGCAAGCCCTGGAACCAGCGCAATCCGGCCTCGCCGGCCTGCTCCGACAGCAGCCAACCGAGAATTGCGTCCAGGTCGCGCTTCGCTCTGGCGGTGGTCCTAACGCGGAAGGCCATGCTTCTCGCGCAATTCCTCGAACATCTCGCCGGCTGCCTGGGTGCGTCCGGCTTTCAGGTCGCTATAGCCCTCGCGGATGCCCTCGACGGCTTCCTGAAAGTCGCGGCGTTCCCATGTTAGGTAGTCGGCGAGCGCAGCGTCGAGCGCGGCGGCCGTGTCCTGGCCGCGCCGATGCGCGAATTCCGCAAGCTGGACCATGCGCTCGTCGGTGATGGGGACCATTTCCATACCTTGAGAGTAGGAACTGCACCCTCCGATGTCAACCGATTCAAACGCGGTTGCGCCAGCCGGCTTTTCCGATCCCTGATCCCTGCCTCTACGCCTGCCACGGGTTCACGACAAACTTCGCAATCTCCTCGAAGTGCCGCACATTGCGCGTGGCCAGCGTGGCGTGGCTGGCCAGCACGATGCCCGCGATCATGGTGTCGCGCTGCTCGCCGGGACGGCCTCGTCTGCGGCGATCCGCTGACAGCGCCGCGGCCTCAAGAAGCGGCGACAGGAAAATCAATCTCAACAGGACCGCGCCTTTTCTGAAGATGCTGCGCGTGAGCGCGTCTTCCTCTCAAGAGGATCCCCGCCGCTTGTTAAAATCAGGATGGCGGCGGCAGCGATGCTTGCGCGCGGGGCCTATTCCGGCGCGGGTTTGCGGCATTCTCCAATTTCTGTAGATTGCAAGGCGAAGTTCCGCCGCGGCTCTCAAGCAACAGGCGCCGGGAGGGGGATCTTCTTTGGCATCGCATGGCGTGGCGCAACCCGAGGGCGCGGAGACCTGGAAGCCCCGCCATAATGTCTGGCTGATTGGCATCTCGGTGATGCTGGCCACCTTCATGGAGGTGCTGGACACCTCAGTGGCCACCGTCTCGCTTCCGCACATCGCCGGCAGCCTCTCCGCCACCAGGGACGAATCCACCTGGGTTCTCACCAGCTACCTGATCTCGAACGCCATCGTGCTTCCTACTTCAGGCTGGCTCGGCAATGTCCTGGGACGAAGGCGCTACCAGCTACTTTCCGTGGCTGTCTTTACGCTGGCTTCCATGTGGTGCGGGGCCGCGGCCAGCTTGGGCATGTTGATTGTGGCGCGCGTGGTGCAGGGCGCGGCCGGCGGCGGCTTGCAGCCCGTCTCGCAAGCCGTTCTGCTGGAGAGCTTCCCGCCACACAAGCGCGGCCAAGCCATGGCGTTCTACGGCATGGGCATCATCGTTTCGCCGCTGCTCGGGCCGCTCATCGGCGGCTGGATCACCGACAACTACACCTGGCGCTGGATCTTCTATATCAACGTTCCTGTGGGCATCGTGGCCCTGCTCATGATCTCAACCTTTGTCGAAGATCCTCCTTACATCGGCAAGCTGAAAGAGAGGACCATCGACTACATCGGCTTCGGTTTTCTGGCCATCGCCCTAACCTGCATTCAGACGGTGTTTGACAAGGGCCAGGAGGCCGACTGGTTCGGCGCCATCTGGGTGCGCTGGTTTGTGGCCATTGCGGCCATCACCATGATCGCCTTCGTCGTCCGCGAGCTGAGCACCAGCGCGCCTATCGTGAATCTGCGCGTGCTCGCCGACCGCAACCTGGCCACCGGCGTCTTTCTCATCGGCCTGCTGGGGGTGGTCATCTATGGAACCACGGCGCTGCTGCCGCTGTTTCTCCAGGACCTGATCGGCTACACGGCCTTTGACAGCGGATACGCGGTGGCCCCGCGCGGCATCGGCGCCATCCTCTCCATGCTGATTGCAGGGCGCCTGATCGGCCGCATGGACGAGCGCCTGATGATCGTCATCGGGGTGCTCATTCGCGGCGCATCGCTGTTCATGCTCGGCGACCTGAACCTGACCTTGAGCATGTCCTCCGTGGTGTGGCCGAATATCGTCAACGGCTTCGCCAACGGCTTCCTGTTCGTTCCCCTCACCACCATGGCCGTGAAGACGCTGCCGAACGAGCTGATGAGCGCCGGAACCGGCCTCTACAACCTGCTGCGCAATATGGGCGGCAGCTTTGGCATTTCCTTGGTCACCACGCTGCTGACGCGCGGCCAGCAGGCCCACCAGGACATGCTGGTAGCCAACCTGAACAACAGCGATCCGGTCTACCGCAGCTCGTTTTTGCGGCTCTCGCATTTTCTTGCCTTGCACGCGGGCAACGCCAACGGCGCGCACATGGCGATGGGCGATCTCTACCGGCAACTGCTGCAACAATCCACACTCTGCTCTTATGTTGACGACTTCCGGCTCCTCGCCTACCTCAGCCTGGTGACCCTGCCGTTTCTCCTCTTCTTCCGCAATCCGCGCGGCCAGAGCAAGCGGCCTGCCGGCATCCACTAGGTCTTGGGCCGCATGAATTCGTTCCTTTTAGTTTCTGCTTTCCCAGGTCCCAAAGGGGACCTGGGGCGTCCCTGGATGGTGCAAGATCAAGCGGTCAGAGACCGGGCGAGATGAGCATTTCTCCGCGCGCCCGGCGCGTACAATGGCGGTGAACTCCAAAACTCTCAAAAGGATTGGCGGCTTTGATTCTCGATCAATTCAGTCTCATGGGCAAAACGGCGCTGGTGACCGGCTCGTCGCGGGGGCTGGGCGCGGCCATCGCCATGGCGCTGGCTGAGGCCGGCGCGCAGGTGGCCGTGCATGGCTCCAGCGCCAATCCTCAAGCCACCGCGCAGCGGCTTGCCGAACTGGGCGCCGGTCACCTGGCTCTTGTGGGCGACGTGGCCGATGCGGACGTCTGCGCGCGGCTGGTGGAGGAAACCGTCCGCCGCTTCGGGACCATCGATATTCTGGTGAACAACGCGGGCATCATCCGCCGCACGCCGGCCGCCGATTACTCCGAGGAAGACTGGAAAGTGGTGATCGACGTGAACCTGACCAGCGTCTTTCGCCTCACACAGCATGCGGGACGCCACATGCTCAAGCGCGGCGCGGGCAAGATCATCAACATCGCCTCGCTGCTCTCGTTTCAGGGTGGAATTCTGGTGCCGGCCTACGCCGCAGCCAAGGGCGGCGTGGCGCAGCTCACCAGGGCCTTCGCCAACGAGTGGGCCGCCAAGGGCGTGAACGTGAACGCCATCGCGCCGGGCTACATGGAAACGGACAATACCGAGGCGCTCATCAGCGATCCGGTGCGCTCGCGGCAGATTTTGGAGCGCATTCCCGCCGGCCGGTGGGGCAAGCCCGAAGACCTGGCCGGCGCGGCCGTTTTTCTCGCCTCCAGCGCCAGCGATTATCTTCACGGCCATGTGCTGGTGGCCGATGGAGGATGGATCAACCGCTAAGGGATTTCCGGCAGTGCTCAGTCATCGCCGGCCGCCGCCATCTGCGCCTCCGGGGTGCGAATGGCCGCGCAATCGAACGATAAGCAAGAGCCCAGCTCATTGAAGTCCTTTTCCCAGCGCGCGCGGTCATCGCCGGCCAGCGCGGTGAGGGCGTAGCCGGAAGTGGCCAGAATTTCGTACCAGATGTTCTGCGCCTGCCACAGGTTGGTCTCGAAGGGAAGCTCCACGAGCGTGCGGGCGAGCGTAAGCGCGCGGTCCAGCATCTCCAGCGAGCCGGCCGACATCTGCAGCTCGACCATGGCGCGCTTCATGCGCTGATCGGCGATGTAAGAGAGCGTGGCCGTGTCCAGCGCCACCTGGTCGGCCTGGGCCAGCTTGAGCAGCGAACGCAACTGCGCCTGATCGACAGGATCGCTCTCCAGCGCGCGGCGCAGGCCGGCGTTGATGGCGAACCCGGCCGAGAGCGTGAGCGCGGGCGGCTTAGGCAGCCCGGCCTGCGACAGATAGTGCAGCAGGCTGGCGTGATCCTGGTAGATGGTGGTGAGCGAGTTTTCGATGTCAGAGAGCGTGGATTTGAGAATGAGTTGAACGATCCTCCGCTGCTCGTCGGTGAACAGCGAGGTGAGCGAGTAATCGGCGTGGCCGTAGAAGCGGTCGAGCAGGCGAATCACATCGGGAAAGTCGGCGCGCTGCACCTGTTCGGCAGCCTGCGCCGCAAAGCTGGCAAACTCCGCAGCTCCGGCCTCTTCGTAGGTTTTCACCGCAGCCGTGATGTTCTGGTCGCCGAAGTGCAGAACCGCAAACGAGAAAGTTTGGGCGTGGCCGGTAATGGTGCTGGCAATGTGCGCCCGGCCCAGCGCCAGCCGCCCGCGGCCGGAGGTGTAAATCTCGTAGGAGATGCGGCGGACGTGGAAGCAGAACAGGTCTGTCTCCTCGGCAAAGGAGGAAAAAACGGAGCTGATCGCGTAGTGGGCCGCCACCTGCTCCAGGTGCAGCCCCATCTTGGCCACGCTGGCCTTGTAGAGATCAGCGCCGTTGCCCGCGGCGGGGACGTTGGAGCGGGCTTCGGCCAGGCGGGCGAGAAACGCCGGCTCAAGCGGCGCGGCTTGCCCGCCGAACACCTGCTGCGCAAGCTGCAGGACGCGCGCGGCGTAGGCGATGATCTGCACCGTCTCGATGCCGGAGATGTCATCGAAGAACCACCCGCAACTGGTGTACATGAGCTGGGCGTGGCGCTGCATCTCCATCAGCTCCAGGGCGCGCACGCGCTCCCCCTCTGAGAGCGCGTGGTTCTGGTGCGTGCCGAGAAATCTCTCCACGGATTCGGCGCTGCGGTCGAGGATGACCTGGATGTAGGCGTCGCGCGCGGCCCACACGTCCAGAAAGAGCTTGGCGCCCTCCTGCCCGGTGAGCGGAGCGATGGCGTCGCGCAGCTCGTCCAGGGCCTGCCGCAGCGGTGTGCGCCAGGCCTGGTTCCAGCCCGGCTTGCCGCCGTTGCACCCGCAGTCCGACCGCCAGCGCTCAATCCCGTGCGGACAGCTCCACGAGGTGTTGTCCATGATCTCGCACTCAAATTTGGGCGGAAACTGCTCCAGAAAGCTGGCGTAGTTGGTCAAGCTCACAGTCTTGTCGTTTTCCAGCAGGCGCAGGGCGTAGGCCAGCGCCATTTCGCCGTATTTATGGTGATGGCCATAGGACTCGCCGTCGGTGGCCACGCTCACCAATTGCGCCTGCGCATCGGCTTTGAAACCGGCTTTGAGGCGCGCGGCCATCTCCTCGCCCGAGTTCAGGAGGCCCTCAAACGCGATGGCCCGTGAAACCGGCCCATTGTAAAAGAAGACGGCGATCGAAAGACCGGACTGGAAACGGACCAGGTAGGGCTGCGTGATGTCCACGCTGGCGCCGGGCGTATCGCTCCACGCAGCGCCCTCCTCCAGCGCGCGGATGCGCCGGCACTGGTGCGGCGCCAGAATCGTGAACTTGATCCCATGCTGAGCCATCTGCTCTAAGGATTCGGCGTCCACTGCGGTTTCCGGCAGCCACATCCCTTCGGGGCGCTGGCCGTAATGGCTTTCGTAGTCGGCGATGCCCCAGCGGATTTGCGTGAGCCGGTCGCGCCGGTTCGCCAGCGGCATAATCACGTGGTTGTAAATCTGCGCCAGGGCCGGGCTGTGGCCGTGAAATCGCCCGCGTCCGCGCCGCTCGCCTTCGAGGACCATCCGGTAGGTGCGGGGCGCGTTCTCCTTCAGCCAGCTCAGCAGCGTGGGACCGAAGTTGAAGCTCATGCGCCCATAGTTGTTCACGATGCGCGTGATCTGGTTTGTGCTGTTCACCACCCGCGCTGCGCCGTTGGGCGCGTAGCACTCCGCGCAGACGCGCTCGTTCCAGTCGTGATAGGGCGCGGCCGAGTCCTGGGTCTCGACCGTCTCCAGCCACGGATTCTCCCGCGGCGGCTGATAGAAGTGACCGTGAATGCAGACAAAACGCTTTCCAGCAGACATGAAGGTTCCCGTTACGGGCGCATAAAACGCAGGCGCAAGCCTACGCTATTTTACGGCTTGCCCCGCGTGAACATGGACCGGGGCGGTTCGCTTCCTGCGATTTGAATCTCTCCGGCTGGTTGCCGCTGAAGTAAGTTGCGCAAGCAGTTCTTCCTGCACTGGAGCTTTTCTCTCGCTGAGCGCGTCTTGTACATCGTCCCAGATTGCGTGCGCCACCACAGGCCCCGGCCTGCGAAGAACTCGTTGGAATTCACGGCATCGCGGCGAGTTTTAACGAGTTCCTCATGGGACATGGATGCAAAACGCGATTCTGTATAGGGTGAGTCAGGCGGGAACTGCGCCCTGAGCTGCCTGCGCCGGCGCTATCACGTGTCTGGAGTTGCGGTGAGCAGGCGCTCGACCTCGGCGTGGAGCCGCGCGGTGATGGCGGCTTCGGTTTCGGCGGGTGAGAAGCCAATGAGCCGGCCCACATGCACTTCAATCCTGCCGGAGCGGAACCAGCGGCGGCCGGTAGCCTTGAGCTCGCCCAGGCCGCGGAGGGCCACGGGCAGCACGGCGGCGTGGCTCTGCTTGGCCAGGAGGCCGATTCCCTGGCGGAAGGGCGCCAGTTTACCCTCGGCCGAGCGCGTGCCTTCGGGAAAGACGAGCACGTTGTATCCGCGATCGAGAGCCCGGCCGGCGTGAGCAAAGCTGCGCTGGAAGTCGCGCGAACGGGGGAGCGGAAAGACATTGAAGAGCGCCGTAACCAGCCAGTAGGCGGGCGGGCCGAGGATATAGAAGCCCTTGTGTCCCGGCGGGTGATCGGGATTGCGCGCGTGGCGGAAGTCCTCCAGCATCTCGCCGGACATGGCCACCGCGATGCGCCGGCGCACGGCCGCCGGGAGCGCGTATTGCACCAGCGGGGCGTCGTAGGCAGTGATGTGGTTGGCGACGATCAGAATGGGACCGGCAGGCTGCGGGGCTTCGGGCGCGAAAACCTTTGGGGCGGCGAGGAACCAGGTGAGCTGACGGCCTATGGTCTCAAGAAACGCCACCCTGAACCAGTGCACGGGCTTCCACCACGGCCAGGTGGGATAGAGGTAGCGCACCGGCCCGGACGCCGGTTGCGGTAGAGGCGTAGCTGCGCCGGCCGTTTCCGGCTCGGCTGCTCGGACCGGCGGCTGGCCGCTGGGCTGGCTTTCAGCGGGACGGGCGGGAGACGGCGCTTTCAGTTCAGGCGCGGCTTCGCCGGCGACCAGGCACCGCAGCTCGCCCAGGGTCTGAACTTCTTCCAGGAGGCCGCTGCCGGAGACGATTCCCAGGCGCTCCTGGATGGCCGCAGCCAATTGCACGCGGCCCAGACTGTCGAGATGAAGGTCTTCATCGAGGCGCAGTTCGTCGCCCACGCCGGGGTGGGCCTCGCCGGAGATTTGCGCAATGAGCGCGAGAAGCCAGTCAGATGAAGCGCCGAACGCGCCGGCGGAGTGCGCATTTTGGGAGCGGGCGGCGGCCTGGATGGATTCGAGCCATGCTTCGACGGCCTTGCGCCGCACCTTGCCGGTGGAGGTGCGGGGCAGATCAGGCTCGGGCCAAAGCACCCAGCGGCGGATGCGCTGGAAGTCAGCCAGCTTGGCGTTGGCGGCTTCAATGGCCGCCGGGGCCTGGTCTCCCGGTCCGCGAACGGCAAGCACCGCGCAGGGCTCCGGCCCCGCAGGCGTTTCCATGGGCACGACCGCGCAGGCCGCCACGCCCGGCTGCTCCTCGATGGCCGCTTCCATATCTTCGGGGTGCAGGTTGAGGCCGGCTGCGGTCACAATCACTTCGCTCTTGCGGCCGAGGAAGCGCAGATCGCCGGAGTCCTGCTGTTCGGCCAAGTCGCCGGTAGCCAGCCACTCATCTTCGCGCGGGCGCATCTGGCCCGCCTGCCAGACGGCGCTGGAGATCATTGCGCCCTTCACCAGCACCTCGCCGTCGGCTCCGAGCTTGACCTCGCGGCCGGCCAGCGGTTTGCCGATGCTTCCCTTGGCCACATGGAAGGGATGATTGAGCGTAATCAGCGCGGTGGTCTCCGTCATGCCGTAGCCCTGCACCAGCACGAAGGCCAGCGCGTTCCAGAACTGCTCGAGCGGCCCAGCCAGCGCGCCGCCGCCGGAGACGAAGCACCAGAACTTGAGGCCGAACTCGCGGTGGATTTTGCGGAAGCGCCACCAGCGCCGCCACGGGCCAATGCCGCGCGCCTGCTCGATCTGCTCCGCAAGCTCCGGGTGGGTGGTTTCAAGGTGCGCCTTGAGAAGCGCCAGCACCCGCGGCACCGCGGCCAGCACGCTGATGCGCTCGCCATGGATGATCTCGATCAGCCGGGGCGCGGCCGGGCGGCTCTCAAAGTGCAGCTCGGCCTTGAAGGTCGGGGGCACCCACAGGCCCATCGTCTGCCCGAAGACGTGGCTCAGCGGCAGCGTGTGAAGGATGCGCAGGGGATGGACGAAGCGCAGGTAGCGCATGTAGGGCTGCGCGCCCTCTTCGATGGGGCCCACGCTGGCCAGCACGTTGCCGTGGGTGATGACGACGCCTTTGGGGTCGCCCGTGGTGCCCGATGTAAAGAGAATCTGCAACGGGGTTTCGCGGCAGAGCCCGGCCACCGGAGCGGCCTCGGTTTCGGGCAGTTCGGCAAGCCAGCCCTCGAACGGAAGGCGCAAAAACTCCGCGCCGCGCAGCCCGGCGAGCAGCACCTCATCGCCAACCGCCAGCTTGGGGCGCACGTCGGCGGCCACTCGCGCGGCAAAGTCCGCTGCGCCGGCGGCGTCCAGCGGAACCACCAGCGCGCCGCGCAAGATGCACCCATAGAAGGCGGCAATCCACTCCGCGCTGTTCTCAGCCCAGAGCAGCACGCGGTCGCCGGGGCCGATGCCCTGCTGGGCCAGCAGAGCGGCAAACCTTCCGGCTAGCCGCGCCAGCTCCGCGTAGGTGGTGACCCGCCTGCGATTGCCCTGGTAGCGCACCACCGCGGTCTCGCGGCCGTAGCCGCGGAAGTCGTCGAGTAAGGTGGCCAAATGATCGCGCATGAGTGGTCCAGCAACGTTCATGGTAAGCGATGCGGCGAAGGCTGCGCAGGCGGTATCCTCGAAAGATGAACCGGCCTACGGATGATCCCAGCTTGCCCGCAGCGCCTGACGGCTTTGCCGATGGGGATCCCCTGGACTGCTTTCATCCCGTGACGGCGGCTTGGTTTCGCGCCGTCTTTGACGCGCCCACCGCGCCGCAGCGGCTGGGCTGGCCGGTGATTGCGCGCGGCGAAAGCGCGCTGATCCTGGCGCCCACGGGAACGGGCAAGACGCTGGCCGCGTTTCTCTGGTGCCTGGACAGATTGACGCTCCACGCATCCCACCCTAGCGGCGAAAGCGCCGCCAGGATGGAGCGCCCACAACAAGAGACGAAGGGACGAGGGACGAGGAACTCGCAGGCCGAGGGTTGCAGGATCGTTTATGTTTCGCCGCTGAAGGCGCTGGCCGTGGACGTGGAGCGCAACCTGCGCTCGCCGCTGGCCGGGATGGCGAACATGGCGCGGCGCATGGGCGTAGCCTTCCATGAACCGGCGATCAGCGTGCGCACCGGCGACACGCCGCAGCGCGAGCGCGCCCGCTTTGCGCGGCACCCGGCAGAGATTCTCATCACCACGCCGGAGTCGCTCTACCTGCTGCTCACCTCGCAGGCCGCCGAGGCGCTGCGCACCGTGGATACGGTGATCGTGGACGAGATTCACTCTCTGGTTCCAACTAAGCGCGGCGCGCACCTTTCCCTGACTTTGGAGCGGCTGGAGGCGCTCGCAAACCGGCGCATTCAGCGCATTGGGCTTTCGGCTACGCAGCGGCCGCTGGAGGAGGTGGCGCGGTTTTTGGGCGGAGTGGAAGTACAGGGACTAGGGACTAAGGGACTAGGGACTAGGAACGGCGGGCTGGCCACCATCTCCGATTCGTTGACCAAGATGAAGGCCATTTCGAACAGCGAGGAATCGCCTCTGGAAGCCGATGACCCCTTAGTTCCTAGTCCCTCATCCCTAGTCCATGGCCCGCCGGAGGCGGGCCTCCGCTACCGGCCGGTGACGATTGTCAACGCCGCGCAACCCAAGCAGCTCAAGCTGCGCATCGAGGTTCCGGTGGAAGATATGGCGCGGCTAGGCGAGATGGAGGAGATTCCATCGGGGCCG
>JAJYZC010000039.1 GCA_021800255.1 Acidobacteriota bacterium | reverse complement strand
TGCTCCCGCGTTCGCTCCACACGCGGGTCTTTCATCTCGGCAAAGTACTTCAGGGGACTCTCCATGTCCCCATCTCAACCTCTCTATCCCGCTCTGCATATAGCGTTTAAGATGCGTTTGCCCTGGCCGGCAGGAAATGAGACCCCTCAAAGAGGCGCGGAGAGTTTACCCCCTAGCTTACGGCGTGGATGCTGTTCAGAGCCTGGGCGAATTCGGGCAGGTGAATGATCTGGCCGCGGTCGGGGCCGGTGGAGACCATGCCGATGCGGGCGCCGGATTCGCGCTCCTGAAAGCGCAGGTAGTCGCGTGCGGCCTGGGGCAGGCGGTCGAACTCGTTGATCCCCTCGGTGGACTGGCGCCAGCCCTTGAGTTTGGTGTAGCGCGGTTTGGCGGACTCGAAGCCCTGCACGTCGGCGGGGATCTCGTCGGTGACCTTGCCGTTGATCTCGTAGCCGGTGCAGACGGGAATCTCGTCGAGCTCGTCGAGAACGTCGAGCTTGGTGACCACGAGCCACTCGGTGCCGTTGACGCGGTTGGAGTAGCGCAAAAGGGGAATATCGAGCCAGCCGCAGCGGCGCGGGCGGCCGGTGACGGCCCCGTACTCGTGGCCGCGAGCGCGCAGCGCATCGCCGGAGGGGTCGTGAATCTCGGTGGGGAACGGCCCCTCGCCCACGCGGGTGACGTAAGCCTTGGTAACGCCGATGACCATGCCGATGGCGGTGGGCCCGATGCCTGATCCCGTAACCGCGCCGCCGGCCGTGGCCGACGAGGAGGTGACGAAGGGATAGGTGCCGTGGTCGATGTCGAGCATAGTTCCCTGTGCGCCCTCAAAGAGGACGCTGCCGCCGGAGGCGAGGATGGAGTTGAGCAGGCGGCCGGTGTCGGCGGCGAAGGGGCGAATCTGGTCGGCGGCGGCGGCGTACTCCTCATACATCTTGGCGGAGTCGAGCGGCGCGGCGCCGAAGAGGGCGTAGGCGATGGCGTTCTTTTCCTGGCAGGCGGCCTCGATGTGGGTCTTGAGGAGGGAGGGATTGAGCAGGTCCACCACGCGCAGGCCGCCGCGCGACATCTTGTCCTGGTAGGCGGGACCGATGCCCTTGCTGGTGGTGCCGATCTTCTGCCGTCCCGGCGCGCTCTCGGCCGCCAGCTCGATCATGCGGTGGTAGGGCAGGATCACCTGGGCGCGGTTGGAGAGGTAAAGGCGGCCGTCGATGGAGACGCCCATGCCGCGCAGGCGCGCCAACTCATCGAGGAGATAGATGGGGTCGAGGACCACGCCGTTGCCAACGATGCACTTGCACTGCGGGCGCGGCACGCCGCAGGGGATGATCTGCAAAACGAACTTCTGGCCGCCGATGACCACCGTGTGGCCGGCGTTGTGGCCGCCGCCGTAACGCGCCACAGCGGAGAATCGCTCACTGAGCACGTCCACGATCTTGCCTTTGCCTTCGTCGCCCCACTGGGCGCCCACCACTACCGCTGTCTTTGCTCGCATGTCGTCCCGTTTCCCGAATTCCGCCGCTTGCCTGCCGCGGCTGAAGGGCGCTGACGCGTAGTGTGCGTCTTGAAAAGCGGACGCACACTACATCCGTCCACAAAACGAAGGCGCAAACCGGCCGCGGCCGCACCCGCTCTGATGATAAATGCTGAGTGCAACTTCAATGATAAACCCTGCCTGCTCGTGTCGCGTGTTTTTCAAGCGCATCGCCGGCTCAGCAGGCGGCACAGATGGCGTCGGCGATGCGCGCGGCCTCAACGGCGGGGCGGACGGAGTGGACGCGGACGATGGACGCGCCGTGGAGGATGGCGGCGGTGAGCGCGGCGAGAGAAGCATTTTCGCGCGCCTCAACCGGCGCGTCGATAGGCGCGTCGACAGGCGCTTCGGGGCCGGCGAAGAGCGGGGCGAGCGTGCGTCCGAGGAAGGATTTGCGGCTGAGGCCGGCGGCGAGCGGGCGGCCGAGCAAGAGCAGCCCGGCCTGGCGGGCGAGCAGGTCGTAGTTCTCGCTGAAGCGTTTGCCGAAGCCGTAGCCGGGATCGAGGACGATGGCCTCGCGCGGGATTCCGGCGCGCTGCGCGGCGGCCAGGCTGGCGGCAAGGCCGTCGCGGACCTCGGCCAGCAGCGCGTCTGGAGCCAGCCGCGGCTGCGTGCGCCACTCTTCGGGACGGCCGCGCGTGTGCATCAGCACGACCCCGGCCTGAAATTCGGCGCAGACCTCGGCTAGGCCCGAGTCCCAGTGGAAGCCGCTCACATCGTTGATGATCTCGGCGCCAGCCGCCAGAGCCGCGCGCGCAGTGGCGGCCTTGTAAGTGTCTACGGATAGGATGGCGTCCGGCCGCGCTCGGCGGATTCCTTCAAGGACGGGCAGCAGCCGCGCCTGTTCCTCTTCGGCGCTGACGGCCGGTTCCGCGCCGCCGGCGCGGGAACCGGGGCGCGTGCTCTCCGCGCCCAGATCGAGCAGGCCGGCGCCCTCGTCGAGGAGCCGGAGCGCGTGGTCGATAGCGGCTTGAGGATCAAGGAAGAGGCCGCCGTCGCTGAAGGAGTCCGGCGTGATGTTGACCACGCCCATGATGAGCGTGCGCCGGCCCAGTTCGAGGGTCAGGGTGCGAAGGCGCCAGGCGGCAGTGGTTCTCATACGTCTCTCTCCGATGCGACGCCGCAAGATTCGAGTGTAGTCCGGTTTTTGTTGCCGAACGAGTGAGCTTGTCTTAAGCGACGATACGCTCAGAACGTAAAAATGACAGTCTCCCACTCGTCGACTAGAGCGCAGCCGCAGTCGCCGCACTCGCTTCAGTGAACATCAGCCGACCTCCATGGAAACCCATTTGTCACGACAAAACGCGAGATCTGGCAGTTGAGCTGAAGGCGGTCTCGAAAATGGTGTATCCGCATTTACCGCAGTGAAGTTGTCGCAGCCCAAAGAAGCGACGACCGTGCATAGCTTTCCCCAAAGGAAGGAAGTTTTTGACTTGACACAGCTCCTAGGTTGGGATTTACTCCTAGCGAGTATTGGAGCACGCAAATGATCCATGTCGAGCGGTGTGTAGTCTGCGTGGCAATTTGTGCCCTAACAGCCTGCATAGGCTGTGGAGGGGCGATCAGTTCGCAAACAGGAGGGAGCAGTTCGCAAACTGGGGGTACAGCGCCCTCCTTTTATGCATATGTTACCTATATTCCCGGCGGCGTGACCGGCAAGGGCACCCTGATGACCTATTCCGAGGACTCCGGACAGCTTACTGCGATAGGGCAAGCCATCAGTGCACCAGAAGCATGTGGGCTTACTGTATCGCCGAATAATAAATTCCTGTATGTGACAATATGCATGATCGCCACTACCCCGCCAACGCTGCCATACGGTTTAATCCAGCCATATGCGATCAATCCGAACACAGGCGAACTGACGGCTGTGGGAAACGGTACAATCGTCAATACCCCGAGTTCATCGAGAGGTTTCATTACGCCACTGGTAATGGCGCCGAATGGAAACTTCGCTTATGTTGTAAACGAAGGTAGCAGTCAGCAAAGTGTGGTGATTTACTCCGTTGGAAGCGATGGCTCATTGACCGCTGTCGGAAACCCGGTCGCTTTCAACAATGCCGGTGCGATTAACGTCTCGCTGTCCATCGCGCCGTCTGGGAATTTTCTCTACGTAGCCTATTCGGGACTGGGCGAAGTGTACGCCTATGCGGTTGATGGGGGAAGCGGCTCCCTTACGGCAGTTCCTGGCAGCCCGTTCGCGCTGAATGACGGCACGATCAGGGGGCCTGCATTTCAGGATCCGGTGGCGCTGGCCGTGGCCCCGTCGGGGGATTACCTCTACGCTCCAGACGGCGACGGCTCAATCTCGATGTACTCTGTCGCCTCCGGCACTGGTGCCCTAACCGCCATGAACTACTACTACGTTAACCAAGGAAACGATGGCGGTCCCATGGTAATTGATTCCGCGGGAACTCAGGCATACATGCAGTGCATCGGTTCCGGATGGATTACAGCATATTCCGTGAATACCGATACGGGGGCACTGAACCAGACCGGGCTCACCAAGGGTTCGTTCGACAACGGAACGGGAATCGCGCTTGATCCATCCGGGACGTATCTCTACGCCTTATGGACCCAAAACCCATCGACAGTTGGCGAAGGTGAGGTTTCAACCTACTCTGTTGACTCCTCCACCGGAACACTCACTTACGAAGGGCCTGCTTCCGGAACCAGTGGTACTTGGCCGACCGGCATCGCCTTTGCGACTGAATACCCGCCGCAGTCACAGCCAAATAGCTTTGTGGCCGGGACCTTCGCAGGTGGATTACTCGAAAAGGGTGGAAAGCAGAAGTAACTCGCAGCCTGAGAGGGCGCGGTGCAGATGCGGAGGCGCCAGGCGCAGATGCTTCTCATACGGACTCTCTGTTGCGATGGTACGACGCCGCGCTTGAGCGGCCCTGCTACACTCCGGGCATGAGGGTTTGGCGGCGAATCGCGGCGGCGCTGGCCGTGGGGCTCCTGGTGGTTTCGCTGGGCTTGGCGGCGCAACCGCGGCGCGGCCGGCGGACGGTGGTGCGCAAAGAGCCCATCGTCACCCCGCTCGGCGAGCGCATTCAAAAGATCCTGTCCGATCCGGCGGTGGTCCACGCGCAATTCGGCATCAGCGTGACCACGCTGGACGGGCAGCGAATCTATGCGCTCCATGACAACCGCCTGTTTACGCCGGCTTCCAACACCAAGCTGACCACGACCGCGGCGGCGTTTGCCCTGCTGCCCGTGGATACGCTCACTTGGACGACCCTGGTGGTGGCGGACGGCGAGCTCGACGCTGCGGGAACGCTGCACGGCAACTTGAGCATCCTGGGGGTGGGCGATCCCACGATGAACGGACGTGTGTATCCCTATCCGGAGCCGGGGGCCGGGCGCAGCGCCGAACCCAACAGAGCGGCGGAGACCGGCCCGCCCTCGGCCATGAAGGATCTTGACCTGCTTGCCGAACAGGTGGAGCAGGCGGGCGTACGCACGGTGACGGGCAGCGTAATCGGTGATGACAGCTTCTTTCTGAACGAACCCTACGGAACAGGCTGGGGATGGAACAACCTGCAGTGGGATTACGGCGCCCCGGTCTCGGCGCTGACATTGAACGACAACGTGGACGAGCTAACGATCAAGCCCGATCCGTCAGAGCCGGGACAGACGATGGCGGAGTGGACGCCGGATTTGGATTACTACACTCTCCTCAATAGCATGACGCCTGCACCGCCGGGCCAGATTGCCCAGCCAGGCGCCGAACGCCAGCCGGGGTCTATGCTGGTGCGCACGTGGGGCACCATTCCGCGCCAAGGACTGCACCTCGCGCTGGCCGTCCAGGACCCGGCGCAGTTTACGGCGGAGGCATTCCTGGCGGCGCTGCGCGGCCGCGGAATCACGGTAGACGGCGAGGCTGAGTCGAGGCACAAAGAGACGGTAGGAAACGGGAACTTCGCCGCGGAGCGCGAGTTGCCGCTGAAGCTCACGCCCGCCGATCTCTCCACCGTGGCTGCACCTGTGAACGGCCGCAGGGTGCTGGCTGCGCACATCTCCGTTCCCGTGGCTGAGGACATCCAACTGACCAACAAGATGAGCTTGAACCTGCACGCGGAACTCTTGTTACGCCTGCTGGGCAAGCTCGAGGGGGCGGACGGCAGCTTTGAGGAGGGCACGCGCGTGGTGCGGCAGTTTCTGGTGGACGCGGGTGTAAACAACGATGATTTCTTCCTCTACGACGGCTCGGGAATGAGCCCGGACGACCAGATTGCGCCGCGGGCGCTGACCAAGCTGCTGGTCTATGCGTGGCATCAGCCCTGGGGTGAGGAATGGCGGGCGACGTTCCCCGTGGCTGGCGTGGACGGCACACTGGAAGACCGCTTCAGGAACACGCTCTTGGCCGGCCGCTTGTGGGCCAAGACGGGCACGCTGGACGAGGACACCGCGCTCTCCGGCTACTTGACGGCGGCCAGCGGCAAGACGCTGGCGTTTTCCATTCTGGTGAACGGGCGGCGGCCGGGCAGCAAGGCCGAGGAGAAGGCCATCGACCAAATCTGCGAGGCCATTGCAGCGGCGGATTGACGCGGTATGATCGGTTGCAGATGCGTTGGCGGAGTTTTATTTCATCAGCACTTTTGCTTGGCGGGATGAGCCTGGTTTTTGGGATTGCGGGCTGCAAGCCGCTGCCGCCCTCCATGCCGCCTTCGGAATGGACGCCGCAGGAGGCGCGGGGAGCGCAGGTATTTCAGGAGAAGTGCGCTCGCTGCCACTATCCGACGACGGCTCATTCTTTGCACGGGCCGGGCTTGCAGGCATTGACCAAGCTGAGGTCCATGCCCTCGGGGGAGCCGCCCACCGACGAGCGGCTGACGGATAGAATCTTGCACGGGTACGGGCTCATGCCGGGAACCCCGCTCACGGATCAGCAGCTCAAAGACCTGCTGGCCTACTTGCATACGCTATGACGGAAAAGACCACGAACGGCGCAGGCGGGCGCGGCGAGCAGCCGGACGGCATTCCTCCGCCGCGCGATGGCAAACGGCTGCTGCCAGGGATGGAAGGCAAACAGCTCCCGCCGCCGGGGCTGGCCGCCATTGCCCTTTACCTGCTGGTGCTGGCCGCAATGATTATTCCGAACGTGGTTGAACGGCATTATCCGGCCTTCTACCTGGTCTTTTCGGTGCTGTTCATCTCCGCCAGCGCGGGGCTGCTGCTGCTGTTGCGCTGGGCCTGGGCGCTGGCGCTGTCGGCGGTTTTTCTGCTCACGCTCTACTACCTATGGGTCTCCACCAGCCTTCACCGTGCGGGGGCGCTGGTCGAAGGCTTGCTGAATCTGGTGTTCTTTCTGTATCTGGTGCGCACGGAGGTGCGAAACAAGCTACGGTAGATCCCGGCTCCGGGGCAAACGCAGGAAGGGAATCTTTGCCCGTTTATTCATGCGCTGCGCCCTACGGAGTGCGGAGATTTCTGGCGGACGCAATCCCACGGATACGCTGCGATCCACCCTCGTACGATAGGAAGATGACTGGCCGAAGCAGAGGGGGTTTCCGGAGCCGGCAGCGGAGAGCATGAAATGGCTGCTGGAGCAGGGACGCAGCACCAGCGCGCAGCCTCTGGCGCTCAGCCTGCGTGATTTGGCAATGGTGCTCCGAGAAGGTGCGAGTCTGCCGGTCCGCACCATAGCCGGTCAGGAGGCGCTACACTGCCGGATTACGGGATTATGCGGACGCGGTACTACAGCATTTCTGAAAATGCGATGGCGAGTCTTGTTTAGGAGCAACCGGGCATGACTGAAATCCGCGCAAGGCAGGGCACGCTCCGGAGCGACATTTCATTCGCTTTTGCCCTGGCTTTGGCCGCTTATGTGGCGTGGCTGGTGCGGGGCGTTCTGGTGCTGGTGTACATCTCAGGGCTTTTTGCTGTGGTACTCGTGCCGGTAGTGAACGCAACCTCGCGCATTCACATTGGGCGCTGGCGGCTGTTAAAAGGCCCGGCCATTCTCCTGTTGCTGGCGATGGCGGCGGGAGCGGCGACTGCCTTCGGATTCCTGGCCATTCCACCTGTTTTGCGCGACTTGGCGCAGCTCAACGGGCAGGCGCCCACCAGCATTCCCGAATTGCTGGAGAAGGTGCGCAGGATTCCGTTCGTCAGCCGCCTGAATGAAGCCGCGTTAAGCTCCGATCTGGTGGGCTTTGCAACCCACGCCACCACCTATGTATTGTTCTCGATCAAGGATTGGGCGGGCAAGCTCGCGAATATCGTCAGTGGATTGGTTTTAACGGTGTATTTCATTTTGGAGGGAGAGCGCACCTACCGTTGGTTTTTGTCTTTTGTGCCTCCAGACCGGCGGCCGAGGCTGGACGATACGCTACAGCGAGCGGGGGTGCGGATGCGCAAGTGGCTCCTTGGCCAAGCCAGCCTGATGCTGATCCTCGGGGTGACGAGCACCATCACCTACTTGGCCCTTGACGTGCGCTATGCCTACGCACTGGGTGCGCTTACGGGACTGCTCAACATTATCCCCATGGTGGGCGCTGCGATTGCCATCGTGCTTGCGCTGCTGGTGGCGGCGATCGATTCGTGGGGACGGGTGGTTGGAGTTGCCATCTTCTATGCGATTTATCTGCAAGTCGAGAACTCTTACCTGACCCCAAAAATCATGCAGGCGCGAGTGGCCCTTTCGGGACTGGCGACGCTGGTTTCACTGCTGCTCGGTTTTGCGCTGGCTGGAGTTCCGGGAGCCCTGGTGGCGATTCCCACCGCGGTTCTGGTCTCGGTGCTTCTTGACGAATATCTGGTTCGGAATCATTGAGCATTCACTCTTCCGCAGGGCCGGCAGTCAAGGCGCATTCGAGAACCCGGCCGGAGCGTGAATCCGCAGGCCGCAATCTGAATGGCTGAGAGCATAGCAATGCGGCATGGGCTGAAGTGCAAGCGACGCGCACCGGAGTCTTCCATTTCGCCGAACTCGCTGGACTACTTGCGCAACCGCTGCGCCGATTTCGGCCGGAGAACTTCCACAAATTGTCTGGACAGGTTCATGGGAAAAGACTGAGCGCAGCCTGGGTTAGTGCGAAGGCGGAACGTACTCAGAGGGCAGAGCCGAGCCGGCGCCGAAGAAGAACTGGTCCATTTGCTCCACGAGGAACTGTTGAGCCTGTGGCGTCCAGGGCTGAAGGCGGTATTCATTCAGCAGCATCTTCTGGTGGTTGAGCCACTCCTCCCAGGCTTCTTTGGAGACGTTTTTATAGATCTTCTGGCCGAAATCGGAGTCGAAGGGCGGCTCGTCAAGGCCCTCCATCTCCTTTTTGTAGCGAACGCAAAACACGGTGTGCGCCATAACCGCTCCTCAATATGGACTGTGCAGTTTTCATTGTATTGGATGCGCCTGGCGGCGCGAAGAGCGCGCGCAGCGGCGCGGGCGTTTGGCTGCCGGCCATTTCGGAGGCTCGTTGGGGAGTTAAGTGAGGGTTAAAATGGCATCACCGTAAGTTCATCGAGTTGAGCAAGATAAGGCTAAGACTAGGATTGCAGGGAATTACGCATATTTTGAGTAGGCTAAGAGCAGTGACGCCGCAGTGAAGCAAGCGCAGGATGGAAAGCCGGCGCAGCTTGTCCGAGTTTCTTGAAGGCATCTCCGTGCCGGCGATTTCCATTTATTTTTTGTATTTCTCCTTGGAAAAGACGCAGGGATGAGGGGAATTACCGCGCTTGCGGCGGGTGATTTTGGAATCTCAGAACTTAGGGTAAAACCAGGGTTACAGCATCCTATTGGGGATACGTTCAAGCCGCTGACCGTCCGCCACGCGGACCGGCGCCGACTAGACATTCGTGCCTGGGAAATACTCCTGGCCTGGTTTTGCTATAGCGGCCTTGGCAGCCGGCGGGGATGGAAGGCAGCCGGCCGGAGGGCCGCGAAGAGTACGAGGCAAGAGCGGCGGAATTGATCTGGACGCTCGAGAAATAGGGGAAGAGGCAGCGATGATGCTTACAAAATATGGGTGGTTGCGCGCCAGCAGGTGGATGCAATGGAGCACGATGGCGCTGGCGCTGGCAGCGGCGTTGGTGCAGGCAGCCTGTGCACAAGGGGTCAGCACCACGACGGTGCAGGGGACGGTGTACCTGGCGAACGGGCAGCCGGGCGCGGGAACGCTGGTGGTGAGCTGGCCCGCATTTACGACTTCGGCGGGACAAGCTGTAGCTGCGGACTCGACGACGGTGACCATTCCGGCGGACGGATTTGTGAGCGTCAACCTGGCGCCGAACCAGGGCGCGACGCCTGCCGGCCAGTATTACACGGCCACGTTCTATATGAGCGACGGATCGGTGAGCACGCAGTACTGGGTGGTTCCGGCGGGGGCGCAGGCCACGCTGGCGCAGGTGCAGTCGCAGGTGATGCCGGCGGCGCAGGCGGTGCAGGCGGTGAGCAAGGCGTATGTGGACCAGGCGATTTCGTCGGTGATGAGCAGCCAGTTGGCCGCGACGGGCGGCACTTTGAGCGGGCCGCTCTACTTGAGCGGAGATCCGACGCAACCGTTAGAGGCGGCCGACAAACACTACGTGGACACTCAGGTGGCGACGGCGGTGCCGCTGGCGGGCGGAAATATGACCGGCGGTGTGACCGCTCCGGCGGTGAACGGGGTGCAGGCGCCGGCCACAGGCAGCGCGCAAACTACGCTGCAGGCGGCGATGAACGCAGCGGGGACAAACGGGGCGATGGAGATTCCGCCGACGTACACGGGGACAGACACGTTTACGAATGCCAACGGGGTGCGGGTGACGGATCTGCGCACCACGGGATCACAGCAGACGACGCGCAGCGTGAAAGAGTTTGGGGCAGTTTGTGATGGGGTAACGGACGACACCAATGCGCTGCAGGCGGCGCTGAATTACGCCAATGCGCACGGAGTGGCGCTGACGATTCCGGAGGGAGTTTGCAAGACGCATACGCTAACCTGGCGGGGCGAATCGATTGGCGGAATGGGAAAGCTGGTTTCGGCGCTGATGGGATTCCCCGGACAGGACGTGTTGGAGAGCCCGACAGATGCGACGAACATGCTGAGCTTTACGCGGATTCACGATCTGACAATCTATGTGGACCAGAGCGAGGATGTGTCGTGCACGCCGGCCGAGGGACAGGCGGCGGCGGGAAGCTGCCAGGTGACCCGGCCGATGGAGAGTAGCTCGATCTTTTCGGCAGGCGGCAACGGGCTGACGGGAACGGTGGGGACGGGCGCAGCGTGGAGCGTAGGCAATTGCGCGATCGCGATGCCGGCAACGACAGGCGCGGGCGGAAACGGGCTGAGCGTGGCGGAGATCGACAATGTCGAGATCGCGGCCACGGGTACGGACCCGGTGGCGGCCCAGTATCCGGGGGCGCACTCCACGCACACCTGCGGGATGTATTTGGCGCAGTGGCCGCAGTGGAGCGATTTCCGGAACATCGACATTCGGGGAGTGAACACGGGGATTGCGATTCCGGCGCTGCCGGAGACGGCGCCGGCGGGATTGACGGCGGACTCGAACCGGTGGCAGAACATTACGATTCAGGCAACCCATGCGTTTACGGCGGCGGCGGGATCGAACAACGTGCTGGATAACGTGGTGGCGCAGGCGGGGAACTCGGCAGCGACGGGCGAGCCGCCCACGGGGCTGGTGCTGGACCTTCCCAGCGGGCAGCAAGGATGGACGGTGCGCAATGCGGTAGTGACGCCGGTGTGGAATGCGGTCGAGCCGCAGTTGACGGTGACGGCGGCGGGCGGTGCGGTGACGGCGATAACGGCCGGACCCAATGACGGATGGGGATGGGACCCGTATGGGACGAGCGTACCGGTGGCATTTAGCGGGAGTTGCACGGCGCAGGCGACGGCGGCAGTGAATGCGAACGGGACGATTGGAAGCGTGACGGTGACGCAGGGAGGAGTGGGCTGCTCATCGACGACGACGGCGACGATCAACGAGCCGGGAACGTGGGATACGGCGGCGCCGGTAAACCTGATCGGCGGGCAGGACATGACGTTCTTTGCCGGCAACCTGCTGAAGGGCAACGGCGGATACACGGTGTGGGATGCAACCGGATCAGAGAGTTACGGAACACAATTGGATGGCGGCGGCGGGACACTGCCAGGCGGCGGAAGCTATGCTGCGCTGGCGGGAACGAGCAAGCCGGGCGCGACCTTGCAGGTGGATCAATTCCCGGGCGCGGACTTTGGGGCCAAGCTGCAAGCGTGTGTGAACGCAGTCAACGCGAACTACGGCGGCACGTGCGACGCGCGGAACTTTACCGGCAATCAGACGATGGGATCGAACTTGACGATCGCGACGCCGAATACGGCGGTGCTGCTGCCGTGCGCAACGATCACGACGGCCAGCCAGATTGTGGTGACGGCGGGGACGCGGAACGTGGCGCTGCGGGGATGCGCGCTGCGCGGCGGGACAGCGGCGAGCGGGAGCCAAGGCGGGACGGTGTTCGCGTATACGGGCGCAGGTGCAATGGTGCAGGTTGGCGATGCGACTTACGCCACGGATACGCCTGGGTTCCACATGGACAACGCGGTGATCAACACGACCGGCGCGGCCAGCGGAGCGCAGGGACTGGTGGCGTACCGGACACAGGAGTTGGACCTGGAGAGCCTGTATTTCCTGGGTAACCAAAACCAGACGGGTATGACGCTGGATGGGACGGGAAATTACACGGGAGGAACGTTTCTGGACGATCAATTGAGCGGGTTCGGGACGGCGGTGAACGCGATCGGCCACCAAGTTACGAATCCGGCAACGACGGACTGGATGAATGCGAGCACGTTTGTAAGGCTGCACATCGATTGCCCGACGAGCGGAGGGAGTCCGGTCAGCGGAACCTACGGGATCAACTTGCAGCAGGGGGACGGAAACACATTCACCGGAGGAGACGTGGAGGGATGCTCAACGGCATTGCATTTGGGGCCGAATGCTCAAGACAACACGATCGTGGGGCTAAGGAACGAAAACTCGACCAACCAGGTGGTGGCGGACGCAGGCAGCGCGTACAACGACTGGATGACGGGCGGCACGATGTTCACCGGCGAACTGACGGACAACGGCACGCGCAACAGCTTTTTCGATACCTTTCACCGGAGCTTCAACGGCTTGAAGGGTGATTGGTACGGGAGCCAGCAGGACGCAACGGTGACCAACCACTACCGGCTGGGGATCGGCACTGGGAACGAGCGCGGATTGGAGCAGGAATACCAGACCGACTACGGATACCGGTGGGAGATTGGCTTGAGCGATGGAACCACAGGCATTCAAAATTGGTCGATTCAAGACCTCCTCAACAACGTAGGACGCATCGGCGTCGGTCAATATCTGAGTTCCACGGCAAATGTAATCACGAACGTGATCCTCAACAATAGCGGATGCTACACGAGCTCGACGCCGCCCACTATCGGATTCAGCGGCGGCGGTGGAAGCGGCGCATCGGCGAGCGCCACTATGTACCAGATCACCACCGGCACGAGCTGCGCTGGCGGCTACGGTGTGGCTTCCGTGACGATGACCAACCCGGGAAGCGGCTACACTTCGCAGCCCACCGTGACCTGGAGCGGGTCGAATCAGACCACTGCGCCGAATGCGATAGCGGAGATCACAACGGCGGGCAGCACGAACAATCAGACGGTGATCAACGCGGCGGGCACGGGTGCGGTGGTGCTGAACGGCTCGAACAACGCCGGAACCGGAGGGGTGGTCTTCGGATCGGGCGGGCCGGGCGCAACCACAGTAGCGACGATCGATAAAGCGGGGAACGCGCAGTTCGACGGGACACTGCTGGTGGGCGGCACGGCGCAGTCAACGGGAACGATAACGGTGCGTAACGATGCCGACGCAGAGGTGGACTACTATCTTTGGCCGGGACTTACAACCAGCCAGAAGGGGTCCTTTACTTACAAAGACTGGAATGGAAACAGCCAGTGGTACATGGTAAAGGACACGAGCAATAACTGGGCGCTCAATTCGGCGGTCGGCGGGCTGGATAGTTTCAAAGCTTACCAAAGCATGAACAGCGGAGATACTTACATCGACGCCAGTAACTCGACGGGGCATATCCGGTTGAACTACGAGAGCGGCGCTGGGGCGGAGACGGACATTTATTCGGGACCGAGCGCAAGTCTGGATGCTGCATTTCTGGGCCCAACGAGCATCAAGTTACCTGGACTGGCTGCGAGCAGCGGCTACAACTGCCTGCAAATCGATAACTCAGGGTATATCACGAATACAGGTGCGGCATGCAGCACGGGCGTGGGCACAGTGACTTCCGGAAGTTCCGGGCAGATTGCATATTACACTGGCAGCGGGGCTGCAATTAGCGGCGAGAGCACGGTGCCGCTGACTGCGGGCGGTACGGGAGCAGCGACGGCAGCAGCAGCGCTGGCGAACCTGGGGGGGGTGCCGGCGACAGGCGGGACAATGACAGGGGCGCTGACGGCGCCGCAGTTCAACGGGCCGCTGAGCGGTAACGCCAGCTCCGCAACGGCTTTGGCGGCAACGCCGGGTCAGTGCCCGGCGGGCGAGTACGCGACTGGAGTTACGGCGAATGGTACGGCAAATTGCACGGCGGTGAGCTACTCGCAGCTGAGTGGGACGACCCCAACGTGGAACCAAAATACGACCGGGACCGCGAGCAATGTTACGGGGACGGTGGGGGTAGGCAACGGAGGCACGGGCGCTACGACGGCAGTAGGAGCGATGGCAAATCTACTGCCGGGCGTGACCACGAACGGCAGCAACGGCCTGGCTGTGGCGGGCAACACGCAACTGGCCGGCGCGTTGAGTGTGAGCGGCGCAGCCACCTTTGCTGCTACGCCGGTGGTTGAGAATCAAGCGAATACGGAGATCGATGCGGTGCTGCAAGCTGGATTGACCGCGAGCCAGAAGGAGTCGCTTCTCTATAGAGACTGGAATGGAAACAACCAGTGGTCCATGATGAAGGACGCAAGCAATAACTGGGCATTGAATTCGGGCGTTGGAGGACTGGACAGCTTCAAAGCCTTTCAAAGCACAAACAGCGGAGACACATACATCGACGCAAGTAACTCAACGGGAGCGGTGCGCGTTAACTATGAGACTGGCTCAGGCGCGGGATTTGACGTGTATGGGGGAAACAGCGGGACGCTGCTGGCAAGCATTGCGTCGCCTGCTTCCGTGCAGTTTCCGGGGCTGGCCGCCGGCAGCGGGCATAGCTGCCTTCAGGTAGATAGCTCGGGGTATATCACCAACACCGGATCGGCGTGCGGATCGGGCACCGACAGCAACATCACGATCAGCTCCTCACCCGCAGGAGAAATAGCATACTACTCCGGGAATGGTTCATCGATCAGCGGCATGGCCACCGTACCTGTAACTGCGGGCGGGACCGGGGCAGCGACAGCGGCAGGAGCCATAGCGAACCTGCTTCCGGGAGTGACAGCGAATGGCAACAACGGCGTTAACGTCACGGGAGCGGTCTCGGCTGCAACGGTCGAGGCTTCGGGGCTGCCGGTTCTGGACCTGCGCAACCCGGCATTCGATGGCGGCGCGGTGTGCAATGGAACCACGAACAACCCCATCGACGGAGCATTTCAGGCGGCGCTGAATGATTTGTACGCGGACAATCCTGCGGGAGGTACGATCCGAATTATCGGCGGCTACACGAACTACTGTTATTTCGCCGACCCGGCAGGTATTACGTGGCCCGCGTTCACCGGCACTGTCATCATCGAAGGCAGCGGTCTCTTGGAGGTCGGGACGACTTTTGCCACGCCCTACTCGCAGGGCCCATTGATTTCTATTCTGGGTTACGGAAGTGGCGGTCATGCCGGCTTTGTGGCAGCCGCAAAACCGTTCCAAATTACTCTCATCGGGAATGCTTACGGAACCTTAGGGACGGCCATCAATCCCGGGACGGTGGCTCTGACGAACGGCTCGGCGGCCGTAACCGGAACTGGAACGAACTTTCAGTCAAGTTGGGTGGGAGACAAGATTTGGTTCTACGGCTCGAACTCCACTTATACCGTTTCCAGTGTAAGCTCCGCAACTTCGTTGACTCTGACCACGAATTGGTCAGGAGGCACAGAGTCCGGCATCAACTACGGCGGCGTTCCTGAGACATTCACTCCTTCATCGATGACCGGGCTTCAGACCGGGGCGTACATTAGTGTCGTGGACACAATCACGTGCTCAATCAGCTCCATCAGTCTTTATAACAACGTGGTAACGGCGCAGATGAGCGGCTCGTGTCCTATTCCGGCGGGGAGCGGCAACCTTCAAGTATCCGGGGTTGCTAATTCGGCCTTCGATGGGACCTTTCAAGTTGCAACGGACAACTATGTTACAAACACATTGACTTGGGATCAAACGGGAGCAAATGCCTCTTCGAGCGGCGGGACTGTTTCAGGCATGGATTCTGAGACACCGGAAGTTGTGGGTCCGATCACAGTAAGCGGAAGCAATGTTACAGCATCCTTTTATGAGCCACACAGTGCGAACGCCGAGTGGGGTGTTGTAGCATTGGCAGTCAACAGCCCCGCAGTCATCCGGGATGTGGAGGCTCTGGATTACGATGGGTTGGCTCTCTTTGTTGGGCCGACTAATTATAAATCGAGCTATATTCGCGTTGGCGCTATAGGGGGCTGCTATCCGCAGGCGTCATGGGGAGCGCAGATCGACGGTGGGTTTGCGACCTACGATCAATCAGCTTTCTTGACATCATGCTCTGCACCGTGGGGCCTTCGTGTATCGAACGATACTCCTTTAGCAGTTCTGGGTGGCGGCAACGGCGATAACACGATTAGCCATAGTTTCATCGGCGATGGCGTTATGCAAGACAAAGGAGCGTCGCAACTTACTCTTACCGACGATACCGATGAGCATCCCACGCAGGCATTTTTGACTTATGATTACTCCCAGCCGGGATTTGAGAACGGCAACGGCTTTGGCGAAATCGTAAAGATAACAGGCAGTATGTTCCAGGATTCAGAAAGCCCGTGGGGTACCCCGTGCATTGTGAATTTTACTTACCCTGGAACCGGAAGTGAGGATTTTGAAATCGATCAGTTTGCGGGAAGCGGCTGCGTAGCCAACTATCCCACATTCAACGGTCAGATTCGGTGGACTGGAAAGGCCGGTGAGAACAGCTACGGTCTCATCGCCTCTATCGGTCCACAGGGGACCATCAACGATGGCAAGAAGATCATTGGCGAAATGAGCGGTCAAGACGCCGGTCTGGGGCCCTCTGTGGTTCCGTATTCGACTTACAATGTAACGCCGGATTTGGCAAATTGGACTTGCAGCGGGAATTGTTCCGTGACGCCGGGGATGCTAGCTCCTGATGGAACCTTTACTGCATATGCCGTAACCGCTTCTCAAAATGAACAAACGTATCTGGAAGATCAGACCAGCGGAGCTTACCCAGACCTGAAGCCACAGGCTGGGGACATCGTTCTTTACGGAGGAAGGACTTATTCGCCAAATTTTGGGGCCATTGACGCCGGTAACCGAAATCCTTATTTTGTTACGACCGGCAATAATGAAGTTACCTGGTCATCGGCTGGAATTTCCTACGTTAATTCGCAGTCCTCTCCCTTCGGCGCCTCCGTGAAGAACCAGGGCTGGCACAATGTAGTTGGCATGGCGCAGGTGACCGCTTCAACTGCAACTGCCAGCCTGCCTGTTTACTTAGCCGCTCAGGTGCCTTATGGTCAAACCCAGGAATACTGGAATCCTTTTCTCATCTACATCCCCGTGGTCATGTTCACCGGAAATACGGACGGAATGGACGGCACCATTAGCTCAGTTTCCTTTACGCAAGGATCGACGGTTCAGCCGGGAATGATTGTAACGTGTACGTCGGGATGCGGATCGCTGACGCCGCCTGTGGTGCCCACGAATGATATGGTGCTCAGCTATTCGAGCGGCACCGTTACCATGAATGTTCCGACCGCTCAAGCGGTTACCGGAGCGACTTTTACGGCGCAATATCCGCTCGCCGAAGTGAACCGCTGGCGGATGGAGCTGCTGCATGGCGCGGTTCCTCCCAACTTCAATCAGCCCGGCGTAGCGGCGACTGCGGAGCCGATTGCCACCAACGGCTATTACACGCTGAACCCTTCCGGCAGTTCTCCGAATCTGCTGTTGCCCAACTCGCTGAGCGGCTACTCAACCGACGGCGGCAGCGGAACAGGAGACACGGTAGCGATTGCCGCTGGACGTTTTACGCAAAGCACGTCTCCTGTGTGCCCCAACGGAGCGCATGGCGAGCTTACGACGAGCGGGTGTACTGGCCAGAGCGTGGGTGGCGCCGGGACCTACGCCTTCACCACAACAAGCTCTCCCAGCGGCCTGGGGTGCAGCGGATCGGACCCCTACACATGCACGGCCTTTCCGACGGGCAATTACACCTGCACCGTTTACGTGATCGCCGGAGGCAACGGCGGCGGTTCAGGAGCAGTTGAGGCCAGCGGGACTGCGGCCTATGGCGGCGGCGGAGGGACTAGCGGTCCGGTTCAAATGATTACGGAACCGTGCTCCGCCTTCGGCTCGGGTTCTACCGCGACGGTCACCATCACGGTGGGCGCGGGCGGAGCAGGCGGCGCGGCTCAGACGGCATTAGGCACGAGCGGCAACAATGGGAGCGTGGGGGGTAATAGCAGCATTATCGGCGCTTCTGGTTACGCATCGATCACAGCCTTAAATTGGGGTGGCGTGGCCGGATCAGGAGGCACAACCACATCGGGGACTAGTGGAACTACATCCGGTGTCGCTACCTTCGCCGAATGCGGCGGAGGTTCAGGGAGTTCCGGTACAGGCGGCTATACGCAGTGCCTGATTGCCAACGCCGGCGAAGGGGGCGGCGCGGGTGGAGGAGGCGTAAATTCAAGCGGCACAGCAAGCGCCGGCGGCTCAGACCAGGGACCTTCCCAACAGTCAGAGCGAGCGCCAGGCTACGCAGGAACGGCAGGCGGAGCGGCCTGCTCCAGCGGCCAGACCCCAACCATCAGTCCCGCACCGGCAACCAGCACTATTGATTTCCTCGCCGCTGTTGGGGGAACGGGCGGAGGCGGCTGCGCCACCGGCAACGGCGGCGCGGGCGGCAACGGCATGTTCCCAGGCGGCGGAGGCGCGGGCGGAGGCGGCGCGCTGAACGGCTATGCAAGCGGCGCGGGCGGAGCCGGAGGTAACGGACTGGTGCTGGTGATCGTTCACTAGAAAGAAACAGGTTAGGATCCAGGTCTCCACATAGCAGAAACCTTGCAGGGGCTGCGCTTTGCATTGCGCCAGTTGAAGAGCGGTTATCGAGAAGCGAACAGGTTACGGCATTTTCGGAATACTGGGAACGATTGAGAGCCTGCAAAGTGGATTTTTCCTGAGGAAAAATCCACTTTGCAGGAACGGTTTCGGTCTACACCTTTTTCCCGAAAATGCTATAGCGCGAGAAGCTGAAGGAAGCCGTGAGAGACGCAAAATTGGGACTAGCAGCCGCGGCCGGTGAGCCGGAGCTGCGGCCGCAGGATTGGGATGGTGAAGAGCTGGTGCGGTTGGGAAGGATACTGGACCTGCGGCCGGCGAGTCTGCGTGGACGGACGGTGGCGATGGCGATGGCCGAGAAGCTGCTCCTGGTGAGGACGCGAGAGGGTTGGACCGCACCGCTCAAGACCAATGCGGCGCAACGGGCCTTCGAGCGGCGGCGCGGCCAGCGCAATATCGTGCTCAAGGCGCGGCAGATGGGTATGACGACCTGGGCGGCGGCGCGTTTTTTTCTGCGCACCATTACGCGGCCGGGAACGCTGACTCTGGAGGTGGCGCATACGCAGGAGGCGGCCGAGGAGATCTTCCGCATCGTGCACAGGTTTTTAAGCTGGCTGCCGGAAGAGCTGCGGGAGGGTCCGCTGCGAACCTCGCGGGCAAACGTACGCCAACTGGCGTTTCCAGAGCTGGATGCTCAGTACTGTGTGGTCTCGGCTGCGGACCGGAACGCGGGCCGGGGAATGACGGTACAGAACCTGCACTGTTCGGAGCTGGCGCGCTGGCCGGGCGATGCGGCGGAGACGCTGGCAGGCTTAAGGGCTGCGCTGGCGCCGGGAGCCGAGGTGATTCTGGAGTCCACGCCGGATGGGATCGGGGGCTGTTTTTACGAGGAGTGGCAAAAAACGCAGGAGACGGGGATGGTGCGGCATTTTTTCCCGTGGTGGATGGAACCGCGCTACCGGGCCGCGGCAGTGGATGAGGCTACATTGACCGAGGAAGAGCGGGAGCTGCGGTCGGGCAAGCGGTTGAGCCTGGAACAGATCGGCTTCCGGCGGCAGATGCGGGCGAACTTCAGGGGTTTAGCGCGGCAGGAGTACGCGGAGGACGAAGAGGGCTGCTTCCGGGCCAGCGGGGAATCGGTCTTCGAGATGGAGGCGGTGGAGGCGCGGCTCAAAGATGCCCCGGAGCCGGTGGAGCAGCGTCGCAACGGGGAGTTGGAGATATGGCTGCCGCCAGTGAGGGACAAGCAGTACCTGGTAGCGTTGGATCCGGCCGGCGGCGGCAGCGAGGGAGATTATTCGGCCGCGGAAGTGCTGGAGATGGAGACGGGCTGGCAGTGCGCGGAGTTTGCCGGGCACGTGGGCGGGCTGGAGCTGGCGCGGCTGGCGACGGAACTGGCCAAAGAGTACAACGGGGCGTGGCTGGTGGTGGAGCGGAACAACCACGGCAGCGGAGTGCTGGCGCACGTGGAGACGACGTGTAAATACACGCGGGTCTATCGCCACGGCGGCCAGGCGGGTTGGCTGACGACGTCGCTGAGCCGGCCGGCGGTGCTGGGACGGCTGGATGCGGCGCTGGTGGAGCACCCCGAGCGTTTTATGAGCCGCAAGCTGCTGAGCGAGTGCCGCAGCTTTGTGCGGCTGGCCAACGGGAGCACGGGGGCGCGCGCCGGGACGCACGACGACCGGCTGATGGCAATGGCCATCGGGTTGGGAGCGCGGGCGGAATTGCTCGCATCCCGTCCCCATAGCGATTCTCCGCATGGCGCAGGCGCGCCTTGTTCCTCTGAGCGGAACAAGATTAGGGCCTAGTTAGGAAAAGACCGCTCCGGGCTTGGCGAGCACTTCTCCAATGATTTCGAGAGCGGCACAGCCGCCAGCAGCCGCGCCAGCCGCGCATTCAGGTCCATCGCGCGCGGTTGATTACAACGAATCACGCCGGCCGCACGAGTTCCTGCAGCTTCGAATCTGCTGCGGGCATTTTGTTCCTCAATAGTCCAAGACCGCATCTTCTTTTTCTCTGCTCCTCTAAGTCATTGACGATCCTCTTCCCTTACACCTCTGTCCCCACGAAAGGCAAATTGATCCATTTGCTATTCTCTTCCGTTTCCGTCAGAGGACTCCCGCGGGAAAATTACCTGGAATTCCGGCTCCTTTATCCACAAAAACCGGGATTCATGCGGTTGACCCCATCCCTCCAGCTCCGTAGAGTCTGTAATCAAGTGGCTCCGTTTCCCGCGCACCATAGCGGAAGAAACGGTTGCTGTACGGCCGCACGCGGGGGCCCTCTTTCGGAGTAACGATGCTGAAACTGAAAAAAATCCACATCCTCGGCTTCAAGAGCTTTTGTGACCGTACGGAAATCACATTGCACGGCACGGGAATTGCCGGCGTGGCGGGGCCGAACGGATGCGGGAAATCGAACATCCTGGATGCGCTGAGCTGGGTCCTGGGCGAGCAAAGCGCCAAGATCTTGCGCGGCACGCACATGCAGGACGTGATCTTCTCCGGGACGCGGGAGCGGAAACCGCTGGGCATGGCGGAAGTGACGCTGACCATGGTTGATCCCGAGGTCTACGAAGGTCCCGTGCCGGTCGAACCGGAGGTGGCCGTCGATGATGAAGCGCCCGCCGACTGGAATGAGGAAGCACTGCGCCGGCAACGCGCCAACGAGGCCGAAGAGATCGCCGCCGCCGACCAGCCGGGCCAACTGATCGAGGAGGGCGGCGAAGACTCTGCTGCGCCGCAGGAAGCCAGCCTGGAATCGGGCTCGCCGCAAGGGCCTCAGGCGGTGGTTTTAAAGATTCGCCGGCGCAAATTCCACGCGGCGCCCCGGAAGGGCGAGGTGGTGGTGACGCGGCGGCTCTTCCGCACCGGGGAGAGCGAGTATCTGCTCAACGGCAAGCTGTGCCGTTTGCGCGACATTCAGGACATCTTTATGGGCACGGGGCTAGGGCCGGAGAGCTACGCGATCATCGGCCAGGAGCGCATCGGCCAATTGCTCAGCTCCAAGCCCTATGAGCGCAGGGCCATCATTGAGGAGGCCGCGGGCGTAACGCGCTTCAAGACCAAGAAGCGGCTGGCCGAGCTGCGCCTGGAAAGCGCCAAGCAGAACCTGGCCCGCGTGGACGACATCTTTGAGGAAGTCACGCGCCAGATGAACAGCCTGAAGCGGCAGGCGGCCAAGGCGGAGCGGTTCGCCGCGGTGCGCGAGGAGCTGCGCGCGCGGCTGCGCGTAGTGCTGGCCAGCCGTATGGCGTTACTGGACGCGGCCCAGGTTCACCTGGAAGAGCAGATCGCTGCGCTGAGCGGGCAGATCAACGATGCGGTCGAGGGAATTGGCAAATTGGAGGCCGGCCAACATGCGCTCACCGAGCGCGGCTACGAACTGGACCGCGAAGGCCAGGAGGCGCAGAGCCGCGCCAACGAATCCGCTCTCGAACTGGAGCGAGCCCTGGCGCGCGAACGCGGCAATACCGAACGGCTGGCCGAGTTGGAGACGCGCATCACGGTGTCGGGATCGGAGCTGGAGCAGATCGGGACGCAGTTGAGCGGGATCGCCGAGGAGCGCGCGCAACAACGCAGCTTTCTTGAGGCGGCGGCCGGCGAGGCGCAGGCGTTTCGCCAGCAGGTGGAGAGACGGCAACAGGAGGCGCGCGGAGCGGCTGAGGAGGTTTTCAGCGCGGAGCGCGAGTTGGAGATCAGCCGCCGCCACGTGATGAACCTGCTCACCCAGGCCGCGAACGCGCGCAATCATACCGCGCAGGCTGAAGAGAGCCTAGCCGCGCTGGAGCGCGAGGCGGAGCGGCTGGCGGCGGAGCTGACCCAAACCCGTAGCGAGCAGGAAAAACTGGGCGTCGAAAGCGGGCAGGCGCGGCAGCGGTATGAAGTCGCGGCAGCGGTGGCGCGGCGGCTGGAAGAGGAGATTAGCGGCCTGCGCGAGGCATTGCAGGTGCGCCGCGGGGAAGAGAATGAGCAGCGCGTGCGCGCCAACCAACTGCGCGGCGAGCAGGCTGCGGCGCAAGGCCGGCGCGATTCGCTGCTGGCGCTGATCCGCAACCATGGCTACGCCACGGACACGGTACGGCGGCTGCTCAAGCCGGGTACGCTGGGCCAGGGCATGACGCCGGCAGGCACGCTGGCGGACTTCCTGGAGGTGAGCGGCGAACACGAGGCGGTGGTGGACGAGTTCCTGCGCGAGGAATTGAACTACGTGGTGGTGGAGAATTGGGGAGTTGCCGAGGAAGGCGTGCGGCTGCTCAAGACCAGCGACGGACGGGCCACGTTTCTGATCCATTCCGACGCCCAGGGTCAACTGTTCGCCCATAGCGAGGTTCGGATCGAAGAGCCCGGCGTGACGCCGCTCAGGGATGCCATCAAGGTCCTGAACGGTTTCGGCCGTTCGCTGGAGTCGATCCTGCCCAAGCTCAAATACGGCTATCTGGTGGAGGATCCCGAGGCGGCGCGGCGTTTGTCCCTGCAACACGCATTCGGCTATTTTCTCACCCCTGAGGGCGAGTGCTTTCACAACGCGACGGTGACCGGCGGCAAGCCAGCCAGCGAGGGTCCACTGGCGCTCAAGCGCGATCTGCGCGGGACCGAAGCCCGGCTGGCAAAGCTGGATGCGGAGTTGGAGCAGGCGGAGAGGGAGGCGGCGGCGCTGACCACGGCGCTCGAAGAGCTGACAGCGCAACTGGAGTCGCGCAGCGAGGAACGGCGGCAGGCCGAAACCGAAACCGCCAACCTGGGCGCGGCGCTCAAGCAGATGGAGGCTGAAGCGCAGCGCGTCGAGCGGCGCATGGAGGAGTGGACGGCTCAGGCCGCGCGCAACCAGGACGCCTGCGAGGCCAAGCGGCAGACGATTGCTCAGACGCGCGAGCAAAGCGCGCGCCTGGAGGCAGAGCACGCGCAGGCCGAGACGAAGCTCGATGCCGCCCAGGCGCAATTGGAGCAGCTACGCGAGAAGCGCGAAAAGTTGCAGCAAGAAGCGGCGCAAGTCACGGCGGAGCTGGCCGGGCTGGAAGAGCGGCGGCGCGGCGCGGAAGCAGCCTTCCAGCGCATCGACCGGCTCCATGCCGAGCTGGAGCGGCGCGCGCAGGCCGTGGAGAAGCAGCGCGCCGACGCCATTGCGGAGCGTGAGCAGCGCAGCGCCGAGAGTGCTGCGCTCGCCGAGCGCCAAAAGGAGATGGAAGCGGCGCGCGCAGCGGCGCTGGCTCAGGCGCAGTCCATCGCCGCAGAGGCGCAGGCTGTGCGCCAGCAGTTGGCGCAGATGGAAACGCAACTCAAGGACCAGCGCGCGGCGCTTGACCAGTTGCGCGAAGAGCGCGCCGGCCACACGAGCGAACTGGCCAAGCTGCGTTCCGATCTCGAGTACCAGGAAGCGAGCTGCCTGAACGAAGTGAACGTGGAGGCCCAGGTGCTGCGCGCCGATATGGAGCTGGCGCGGCTGGCCGGCGAAGAGCTGGCCGCCGAAGAGGAAACCTGCCGCGCGCTGCGCCAGCGCCTGGAGCAGATGGGGCCGGTGAACATGATGGCCCTCGACGAATACAAGGAAACCGCCGAGCGCCACGGATTTCTCAGTGCGCAGCGCACCGACCTGATCGAATCCATCGAGAACACCCAGGAGACGATCAAAGAGATCGACCGCATCTCGCAGACCAAATTCGACGACGCCCTCACCCGCATCAACGAGAATTTCGGGCGCGTCTTTGCGCGCCTCTTTCAGGGCGGGCAGGCGTTGCTGCGCGTCACCGATGAGGAGAACCAGGCCGAGAGCGGGCTGGAGATGGTGGTTTCGCCGCCGGGCAAACGGCTGCAAAACGTGCTTCTGCTCTCGGGCGGCGAAAAGGCGCTCACCGCGCTGGCCCTGCTGGTGGCTATCTTTCAGTTTCATCCCAGCCCCTTCTGCGCGCTCGACGAGGTGGATGCGGCGCTGGACGAGACCAACGTGGGCCGCTTCGCCGAGCTGCTGCGCGCCTTGGGCCAGGAGACGCAGTTTCTCATCGTGACCCACTCCAAGCGCATGATGCAGGTCGCGGACATGCTCTACGGCGTAACCATGCAGGAGCCCGGCGTCTCCAAGGTCGTCAGCGTGCGCCTCGGCCACCGCGAGACGCAGCGCGCGACCGCGTAAGAGCGGAGTCTACCGGGGCCATCGATAGCGTGAACTGAAGATCAGAGGTGAGTCTGCCAAGTGGGCAAGAAAATCGCCTCCGGAGGAACTCGTCGCTCCGGAGGCGCTTGTTTAAGAACAAGAAAAAATTTGACAGGAACCAGTAGCCGGCGCTGGAGGTCGGTAGCGCGCGGCTACTGGTCAACCCTGCACTATATCGAAGCGAGCCGCGGCTTCCCCTTTCCACTGCTGCTTCGCGTCGCCCGGCTCAAGGTGGACTTTCGTACTCGCCCGCCGAGCCTCGTTGACATTCACAGTTTCCCCGATACGGATTTGCAGTTCTGTGACCGCCGTCACAGGAGTAAAGGAAACTGTGGAAACCTCGAACGCGGCGGATCCGGCCCCCTTTTGGAGCGGCCTTCGAAGGCTAACGGAGCACTTTGCGGCGCAGACACGAGCGTGTGAATGAGCCTGAAACTGCAAGCCCCCCATTGACAAGGTCTGCCGCGCACTGATAAATCGGAGATTCAGCCCTTCCCGGGCTGATTTTCCCTATGAATACTCTTTTGAAGACGAATTTGGGCGCAACGCCTCTCTTGGGCCGGGGCAAGGTGCGGGATCTCTACGCAGTAGACGGCGCATTATTGCTGGTGGCCACAGACCGCATCTCCGCCTTCGACCACGTTTTAGCCACGGGCATTCCTGGAAAAGGCAAGGTCCTGACGCAGATCTCGCTGTTCTGGTTCGATCTGCTGAAGGAACTGATTCCAAACCACCTGATCACGGCCGATGTGCGCGAGTTTCCAGCCGCGCTCAGGGTATACGCGGACCAACTGGAAGGCCGCTCGATGCTGGTAAAGCGGGCAGAGATGTTTCCGGTGGAATGTGTAGTGCGGGGCTACCTGACAGGATCGGGTTGGAAGGAGTACCAGGCGCAGGGAACGGTCTGCGGAATTGCGCTGCCGCCGGGACTGATGGATGGATCGCGGTTGCCGGAGCCGGTGTTTACGCCCTCCACCAAGAGCCAGGGCGGAGAGCACGACGAAAATATCTCCTTTGCCGCGGTGGAAAAAGCTGTGGGCGCAGAAGATGCGGCCGAGTTGCGCCGGCTGACTATGGCCATCTACAAACAGGCAGCCGCTCATGCCGAATCGCGGGGACTGATTCTGGCCGACACAAAATTTGAGTTTGGCAGAACCGCGGAAGGGATTATTCTTGCCGATGAGGTATTGACGCCGGATTCCTCGCGCTTCTGGGAAGGCGAGACCTGGAAGCCGGGAGGGCCTCAACCTTCGTTTGACAAGCAGTATGTGCGCGATTATCTGGAATCCATCCACTGGAACAAGCAGGCGCCCGCTCCGGGCCTGCCCGGCGAGGTGGTGGAACGTACGCAGGCCAAGTATCTGGAGGCCTATCGTCGATTAACAGGGCAAAACCTTCCAATCTGAAGCCAAGACGGGGCACACCGTGGGATGGGTAGACTGGGCCATCGTAATCGTGTTGGTGGCGGCGACCATAGGCGGGCTGGCGCAGGGGTTTTTCCGCGCCGTGTGCTCGTTGGGAGGTTTGGCGCTGGGGCTTCTGCTGGCGGCGTGGAACTACGGCCGCGTGGCCGCTGTTTTCGAGCCCTGGATGCGCATCGAGGCGGTTGCCGACGCCATCGGATTCCTGCTCATCGCGCTGGCGGTAATGGCGGCCGCCAATCTGGCGGGCGCGGTGGCGGCAAAGACGCTGCGGCAGATGGGGCTGGGCTGTCTGGACAGGCTGGCCGGAGGGATTTTCGGATTTTTGCAAGGTGCGCTGCTGGTAACCCTGGGAATCCTGGTGATCGTGGCTTTTTTCCCGCAGGCGCACTGGCTGGCGGAGGCACGGCTGCCGCGGCTGTTCTTCGGCGTTTGTCACCTGAGCACGCATTTAAGCCCGGCCCAACTGGCCGAAAAGGTGCGCGACGGACTGAGAACCCTGGAGCAGCAGTCGCCGCAGTGGATGCACCCGCACAACGGCCCGGCGTGATAGTAAACTTCGGAAGGCGGAGATTCGGCGCTTAGAGTATTTGCATAGGACAGCCGCGAGGTAAGCGTGAGACGAGAACTGGACAGCCTGGTGACACAAATGCATTCGAGCGGCATGGGCTATGAGGAGGCCGTGCGCGAATTCAAGAAACAGTATCTGCGCGAGGTCCTGGTGGCGCACCGGGGAAACCAGTGTAAAGCGGCCGAAGAACTGGGCATGCACCGCAATACGCTGAGCCGCACCATGGCCGATTTGAAACTGGATCTGGCTGAGGTGCGGGCGGAACTCAAGCGTCCGCCGCGCAGCGAACGTCCTGTCTATAGTGCGTACCGCCAGGGCTATCGCTAGGATTCCCCCCTTTCTGCATCCCGGGGCCCGAACCAACCCCCTGGCGCCGCCCCATAACATGCAAACCACTCCATCCAAGCAAGATGCCCGCATTGCCATCGAGCCGGATTTCGCATGGGATGAGCAGAACGCCTATCTGTTCGACATCGACGGCACGCTGACGCGCAGCCGGGACCGCATCCACATCGAGTCCTTCGCCGCCAGCGTGCAGCGGGTGACGGGTTTTGAGATCACGCTGGCTGGCATTCAGTTGCCCGGCAACACGGACACGGCGATCCTGCGCGAGGCCTGCCGCCAGGCGGGCATTCCCGCCCGCGAATGGGAGGCGAGTACCGAGGCCATTCTGGAAGCGATGCGCGCGACCGTCAGTGAGCGGCGCCACGAGATGGAGCTGGTGCGGATGCCGGGAGTGGAAGAGACGCTGCGTCATCTGGCGCGCAAAGGCGCGCTGCTGGGCCTGGCCACCGGGAACCTGGAGGCGATCGCGTGGATCAAGATCGAGCAGGCCGGACTGCGCGAGTGGTTCCGCTTTGGCGGCTTTAGCGACCGATTCCCTATCCGCTCGGAGCTGATCGGACAGGCGGCGCGCAAGGCTAGAGAGATGGCCGGCGGGGAGGCAAGTATCTGCGTGGTGGGCGACACGCCCCGCGACATCGAAGCCGCGCATGCCAACTCTCTGGCCGTAATCGCGGTGGCCACTGGCCGCTACAGCTTCGATGATCTGCTTGAGCACCGGCCTGAGGTTTGCGTCACCTCCTTGGCCGATCTGCTTGCGCTTACCCGGAGTGCGCCATGAAGCCGAGGGCGCAAAGCCGGAAGAAGGGCGCCAGCGCAAAACCACTTCTCTGGTTTTGCCGGAGAGTGCGCTTTTTCACTGCGGCGGCGCTGCTGGCGGTCTTTCCCGGCGCCATGCAGGCGCAGGCGGCTACGGCGGCCGCAGGCAAAGCGCCGGCTCCGGCGCAGAGCGGCACCGCCCATGGCGATGCGCGGCCGGCCTCCCCGCCGGCTAAAACCAGCAAGCGGCCCAGCCGCCGTGCGCAAAGGCGCGCGCTGAAACTCTACCTTGAGGGCAGCAAGCTCTTTATGAGCTCGCGGTTTGAGGAGGCGATGCGGGATTACGAGCAGGCGGCCAGGCTCGATCCCGATAAGGCTGACTACCGGCTGGCCGCCCAAGTGGCGCGCAGCCACGCCGTAACCGCGCTCATCCAAGCCGCAACCAAGGACCGCCTGCTGGGCAACGCGGCCGAAGCGCGCGCCGAACTTTCAGATGCCCGGAAACTCGATCCCACCAACGCCGAGGTGGCCGAACATTTCGACGAACTGGGCGACGACCTGCTACGCAGCCAGCCCGCTCCGCTCTACGAGGATGCAACCAACGATTTGCGCGGGCCGGTGCGGCTTTTGTACGCCCGGGGAGTGCGCACCTTTCACCTGCGCAACGACCAACGCCTGGTGATTCAGCAGGTCTTCCAAGCCTTCGGACTCGACGCCGGCGTGGACGACAGCATTCTCAGTCAGCCAGTGCGTTTTGATATTGGCGACGCCAACTTTGCTGAGGCCACGCGGGCCCTGGGCATGGTCACCGATTCCTTTTACGTTCCTCTGGACGCGCATCGCGTGCTGGTGTTCCGTGACACGAGCCAAAACCGCCTCAAATTTACCCCGCAGGCGATGGAGACCGCGTACCTGGGCGGGATCGACTCGTCGGAACTGCACGAAGTGGCCCTCTTAGCCCGGACAGTCTTCGCCGCAGAGCACGTAGCTACCGACCAATCCGCAGGCACTATCACGCTGCGCGCGCCTGCGCTCTCGCTGAGCGCCTTCAACGGCACCATGCGCAGCCTGCTGGGTGGAACCAGCCAGGTGCTGCTGGACGTGCGCCTGATCCAGCTCGTCAACTCGAACGCGCGGAACACGGGGGTCCAGCCTACGCAAACCATCACCGCCTTCAACGTCTATGCCGAAGAACAGTCCCTTCTGAACGCCAACCAGAGCCTGGTGCAGCAGATCATCTCCTCGGGGCTGGCGAGCCCCAGCGATACCCTGGCGATTCTCGGGATTCTGCTCGCCTCCGGCCAGATTTCGAGCTCTCTATTCTCCAATGGGATTGCACTGTTTGGCGGCGGGCTGACGGAATCCGCGCTGGCGCCGGGAGCGATGTCAATGAACTTCAGCCTGAATTCTTCCCAATCGCGGGAGCTGGATCAGATTGAATTCCGGCTCAGCAACGGCCAGGCGCAAACCTTCCGCGATGGAACGAAATACCCCATTCAGACCGCATCTTATTCGGGCGTGGGATCTTCTATTCCCGGAATTACCGGGGCAGGCACCTCCGCAAACCTGAGTTCGCTGCTTAGTTCGGCGAGCGCAGCCGAAGCCGCGATTCCCATGATCCAATACGAGGACTTGGGGCTGACCTTGAAAGTGACCCCCTATGTGATGCGCAGCAACCGTGTCGCGTTCAAGTTCGACATGAAGGTCGATGGACTCTCCGGAGTCTTCGTCGACGGCAATCCCGTCCTGAACAATCAGGAGTACTCCGGTATGGTCGCGGCCAAGCAGGGCCAGACCATAGAGATAGCAAGTGAAATCGACAAATCGCAGAGCCTTGCCCTGACGGGAACGCCGGGAATTGGCGAGATTCCGGGATTGAACGGCCTTGAAGCCAACAACGTCCAGAAGAATTACGCCACGCTGGTGATCTTGCTGACGCCCCACATCCTTCGTGGGACACAGGCGGCAGGGTGCACGCCGATGTTCGCTCTGGAACAAAGCCCCCAGCAAGGAAGCTCTGCTCCGTTCGTCTACGCCACGCCAAAGCCCACTTCGCCGCCACCAGTACAGCCGCACCCCGTGCCTGCCCGGCCCGTGCACCCCCAGTTCATGGGAATGCCCTGAGCGGCCTTTGCCCGTGAACCTAGTGTGTAAGCGGCACGCCATCCAGCTTGGCCTGGAACTCAACGATCGTCTTCAACAGGCTATAAGGGGCGTCGGCGGGCACACTGCGCCCGTTAATCATGAGCGTAGGCCCGGTTTGGACGCCGATATCCAGGCCCAGTTTGATCGAGGCTACCACCTCGGCTTGAGTCTGGGAGGTTGCGGCACAGGCTGCGACCTTGGAAGGGTCCAGGCCGGCCGCGACGGTGGCGCTATTGAGAGTCATCGTGGCGCCGTCCGGCGTAGCCAGTCCAGACTGGCCGCTTAAGACAGCCGCGGCATATTTGAAAAAGTCTGTATTGCCGCCCAGCTTGTCAACGCAGACCCCATATTCAGCCGCCCTCACGGCTTCAGGGTGCATGGAGGGAATGGGATTATTTTGAAAGACGATGCGGGCCTGGGGAAAATCCGCCGCCAGCTTGTCGATGTTGGCCTGAGCCGCTTTAGTCTGAGGGTCCTGGAAATCGGCAAACTCGACCAGCTCGAGGCTCTTTGAGGCCGAACCCTGGAATGGCCCGTCGGCGCTCTGTTCAAGCTCAGCACGGGCGGCTGCAAAGGGATGCGCGCCGAAAGGCATAAGCGAGTTACCCGATATGAGGTAATTACCGCCCGGAAGAGCAAAAAAGACCAGCACTCCCGGCCTCTTCGAACGGCCTTTTTCCGCCACCAGGACAATCACTTTGCTGACGCCCTCCGCCGGAGTCTTGAGGATGCCCTGGACCTGCCAAACGCGGTTGGGGTCGTAGCCCCAGTTGGCGTGGAGGAAGGCGCCTACTTCGGCCTGGGTGGGCGAGACAGCGGTAAAGTCGGTGGGAAGCGGCTTGGGAAAGACAGGTGCGGCGGGAGCGGGAGCCGGCACCGCAGGTATTTTTGCGGGCGCTGCCGGAGCCTGCGCAGCGGCATTGGACGGTACTGGGGCTTGGGGGGCTGTCGCGGCCGCAGGCGAAGCCGGGGGCTGAGCCGCGGCTGCGGACGGGACTGGCACAGGCGCGGCCGGAAGGCGGCTCTGCGCGGAAACCACGAACGCGGGCAGGCACAAAGCCGCCAGCGCGGCGGCACGAATAAACAGGACGGACGGACGGATCAAGCTGTTCTCCTTATCGGACGGTGTGGCGGATAATGCCCAGACATTAGCTTATACCTGGACCTTGACGGCAATGGGAAATCTGCGCCCCGTGCCGAAGGATTTAGCAGTCACCTTGAGGACCGGCGCGGCCTGCTGCCGTTTATATTCGGCGCGCTCGATCAGGCGCACCACCTGCTGGACGAGTTCCAGGGGAAATCCGTAGGCGGCGGCAATCCGTTCGGGCACCTCATATCGCTCTACATAGGCTTCGACGATGGGGTCGAGAACCTCGTAAGGCGGCAGCGAGTCGGTGTCCTTCTGGCCCGGACGCAGCTCGGCCGAAGGAGGCTTTTCCAGGATGGTCTGCGGAATCACCTCACCATTCTGGTTGAGCCACCGGCAGACGGCGTAGACGCGCGTCTTCACCAGGTCGCCGATGACGGCCAGCGCGCCCACCATGTCGCCGTACAGGGTGCAGTAGCCGGCGGCCATCTCGGACTTGTTCCCGGTGGTGAGCACCAGGGCCCCAAACTTGTTGGAAAGCGCCATGAGCAGCGTGCCGCGAATGCGGGGCTGGATGTTCTCCTCGGTGATGTCCGGCTGGCGCCCGGCAAAGAGCGGCTCCAAGGCACGGTTGAACCCGGCGAAGATGCCGCTGATACCGATGACCTCGAAGCGGATGCCGAGGTTGGCGGCCAGACGGCGGCTGTCGTCAATCGAACCCGTCGAAGAATACGGGCTGGGCATGCCCACACCGATCGCATTCTCCGCGCCCAGCGCGTCCTTGGCGATCGCCGCCACCAGGGCCGAATCGATGCCTCCGCTCAAGGCCACCAGCGCCTGGCGGAAGCCGCATTTGCGCACATAATCGCGGGTTCCCAGCACCAGCGCGTGATATGCCTCTGAAGTTTCGTTCTCCTCGGGCGCTGCAACCGGCTGCGCCGCAAAGGGATCCACCACCACCAGGTCCTCCGCGAACGCAGCGGCTTGTGCGATCAGCTCTCCCCGCCCGTTGATGGCCAGCGAGGAGCCGTCGAAGATGAGGCTGTCGTTGCCGCCCACCTGGTTCGTCATCAGCACGGGAATTCCGTCCCGCAGAGCGATAGCGGCCAGCATCCGGCGGCGAAGGGCGGGCTTGGAGTGCCAAAAGGGCGAGGAAGAAATGTTGATGTGCAGTTCCGGGCGCTGGCGCATGAGCTCTTCCATGGGATCGACTGTATAGAGCCGCCGCGGCCAGAAGTTCTTGTCGTTCCAGGCGTCTTCGCAGATGGTAATGGCCAGCCGCACGCCGTCCAGCTCAACCACCTGCTGGGTCCGGGCGGCGGCAAAGTAACGCTGCTCGTCGAAGACATCGTAGAAGGGCAGGAGGCGCTTTTGCTGCTCGAGCAGGACGCGCCCCCCGTCCAGCAAAACCGCCGCGTTAAAGGCCGGCTTGCCGGTTTCGCCGCCCGCGGGCAGGGCTACGCCCGCCAGCACGGCCGTGGGCAAATCGCGCGTGGCCGCGGCCAGCTCGTCCACCGCCGCGCGGCAGCGCGCGAGAAAGCTGGGCTTCTCAAGAAAATCGGCGGGAGGGTAGCCGCAGATCGCCAGTTCCGAGAAGACCGTCAAACGCGCGCCCTGGGCGGCGGCGCGGCGGCTGAAGGCAATGATCTTCTCAAGATTCCCAGTGAAATCCCCTACTGTGGGATCGATCTGGGCTAACGCGATCTTCACCCCCTCAGTCTACGGCATTTTCGGAAGCGCCGCGCCTCCAACCCGCTCCTTCAACCCACGCATCAGGGCAAGTCCCGCAGGCGCTTGTGATTTGCTACGCTGCGCTCAGGCCACAAACTCCTCGCCCGGCTTCCAGCGCACCACCTTCACGCCCGGCTCAACCAGCGCCGCCAGCTCATCCGGCGTGCCTTTGAGCGGGGGAACGGTGCCGAAGTGTATGGGAAGAATGATCTCCGGTGCGAGCAAACGGCTGGCGAGTGCGGCTTCCTTGGGCCCCATCGTGTAATGGCCGCCAATGGGCAGCATCACCACCTTGGGGTGGTAGAGCTCGCGGATCAGACTCATGTCCCCGAAGACCGCCGTGTCTCCAGCATGGTAGAGAACCGGACCGCCGGCGACGGTGAGGACGAATCCGCTTGCCACGCCCACGTAATGGCTGCCTTTTTCATCCTGGGCTGCGGCGGAGTGTTTGGCGTCAACCATGGTGGCGGCCACGTCGTCTAGTTGCACTGTGCCGCCCAGGTTCATGCCGATAATCTCACCGGCGCCCTTGGCCTTCACAAAGTCCGCCAGTTCGTACATCGCCACCACGGTCGAGCCGTGCTTTTTCGCCACTGGCACAGCGTCGGAGATGTGGTCGCCGTGGCCGTGGGTCAGCAGAAGGAAATGAATCTTTGCGGGCAGGGCGAACTCCTTCGGGTACTTGGGATTCTGCGCTATAAACGGATCGATCAGGATGTTTGTGCCCTTGGAGGTCTGGACCAGGACGGTCGCGTGACCGAGCCAGGTGATGCGGGTTGCGTTGGTTGCGCTCATGCACTCTCTCCTTTCATGCGATTGCAAGGCAATGATAGCTCGCGGGTCCAGCGGTTCCTGACCGGCCGGCGGTTCACGCGCAAACCGCACGCCGATAGCCCGGCTGCCAAGCGAACAACTTCATGCCGTCAAAGACGCAGCGAGCCGCACCTCGCCTTCGCCCCCTCCCGCCCATGCTCACGGCACCACGCGAATCTCAAACAGCTTCGGCCACAGCTTTCCGGTGACAAACAGCCGGTCCCTCTTGGCGTCCCATGCGATCCCGTTCAAAACCGCATCTGAGCCGCGCCGTTCGATAATGGGCAGAATGCCGGAGAGATCGACCCATCCCAGCACTCGCCCGGTCTCCGGCGAGATGCGCGCGATCCGGTTCGAGTACCAGATGTTCGCAAAGATCTCGCCGCGAATGTATTCGAGCGCGTTGATCTGCGTGACCGGCTTTCCGCCGTCAGTCACCTTCACCGCCCGCACCTGCTGGAAGGTCTGCGGATTGAGAAAGCGGAGGGTGTCTGTGCCATCGCTCATGATCAGGTCGTGGCCGTCCTGGGTCAGGCCCCACCCCTGGCCGGGATAATGAAACGTGCGCAGCAGTTGGAACGTCCTGCGGTCGTAGACGAAGCCGACGTGCGCCTTCCACGTGAGCTGGACGAGCGTATTGCCCCAGTTCGTCAATCCTTCGCCAAAGTACCGGCTGGGCAAATCATATTCGCGCAGCACCCGGCCCGTCTGCAGGTCTTCTTCACGCAGCGAGGAGTGCCCGTAAAGCCCCGTGCTCTCGTAGAGATGCCCATCTTCAAAGATCAGTCCCTGCGTAAAGGCGTTGGGATCGTGCGGGTAGGCGTGGAGCACGATGTAGTGTTCAACGGGCGCGCTGGCCGCGGGCAAAGCCAGGCACAGACTAAGAAGAATAAGAAACGGCCGCCGCATCGTCGTAAAGCTAGTATAGGGTCGAACCCTCGGCGGCTCCAAGGCCGCAGCCCCAGGTCCGCCTTACGGTTTCCGATCCCTCTGCAACGCTGGGGATCGCGGCGCTGCCTCTTCGCAGCCTGATCGTAGCGGCCGCGGAGCAGCTTCAATCGATCCAGAGAACTCCAGCAATTTCTCAACCCAAAGATCAAAAGATGAACTTCATGGCGGCTTGCAGGATGCGCGGAGGCAAGGCGCTGACGGCCTTGCCGAACGTTGAGCTGCCGATGTCGCCGTCCACAGCGGTGGTACCATCGAACTGGGCGTGGTTGAATACATTGAAGCTATCCATGCGCAAGAGCAGCGACTTCGACTCCGCAAGCTCCACACGCTTCTCCAGCGTCATGTCGAAATTCTCTTCTCCCGGCCCGTAGAAGAAGCGCCTTTTGGCGTTGCCCGGCGTACCCAGCGCGTTCATGCTGAAAGCCGATGGGTTGAAGTAGTTGTTTCCATCCCTGCGCGGATTGGGATTCAGATCGAGCGGCCGGCCATCATAATCCGGCTCATCGATGCTGCTGTTGTTTACGCCATTGGGATTGGTCCCGATCAAGGAGTTATCGCCGTTGTTGATCATGGTGACTGGGAATCCGCTCGCCAAGCGCGTAATGCCGGAGATGGACCAATTCCGTGTCAAGCGCCTGGAGCCAAACAAGCGGTCGAGCGGTAACTGGTATTCATAACTGAGAACGAAATTGTGTTTTATATCAAACGACGAGATTGCATAACTCAGCGCAGGATTGAACGGATTCACCTCCTCGCCGATATTCGAGGAGTCATCCAGAGACTTACTGTAGGTATAAGCGGCGAAGAACACCAGCCCCCGGCTGGAGTGGCGGGCGCTCAGCTCCAGCGCGTTGTAATTAGCGATTCCGATGTTAGTCTGGAGCCCGTCGCTGCCGAACTCCGGCCCCAGCGGGCTGCGGGTTCCATCCAC
>JAJYZC010000038.1 GCA_021800255.1 Acidobacteriota bacterium | reverse complement strand
GCGCAGCGAAGTTCGCGCTTGCGGCCTGCGTCTCAACCGCAATCGCACCACCATTCAATGGAATTTCACCCGCAAAAAGGCGCGGCGGAAACTCCATTACTCATTCACGAAGACACGGTACTAGTGAAGTATAGCGAACCGATTAGCTAAGCGATATTCTGCACTCTGGTAATTTGATACAATCGTTCGGTTGGCTGTCAAGACAATTTTTCGAGCGGCATGAAGGGAGCAAGTGGCCACCATTTATGATGTAGGCAAACACGCCGCCGTGCCGGCTGCTTCCGCCTCTCCGGCGATCAACAACACTTCCTATGGGAGCCCGGAACTACGGAAGCGCGTCGAGGAAGCCGTACGGGAGCTCAACTATTCGCCCAATCTACTGGCCCGCGGACTCGCCATCCAAAAAACGCAGAGCCCTGGTGTTCTGGTTCCCGACATCGCAAGTTTCTTCTTTCAGGAAGTAGTGCACGGCGCTGAAGATAAAGCCCAAAAAGGGAAAGCCATCAATCTCGTCAATTCCGGCAATCAGCTTGATAAGGAAGGGGTCCATTGGAAGCAATTTCTTTCCAAGCGCCTGAATGAGATCCTGCGGCTCTCCACAAGTACAGCAAAAAGCCAATCACGCTGAGGTGCAATCGTGAATCTGAAGTTTTTTTTAGTCGTTGCCGCCACAACCGCATTTACCGGCCCGGCACTTCTCGCTGCGCAGACCGTCAATCTTCCCACCGGTAAGCAACTGATCGGCCCCATTCCGGGCCGCCCCGAGCGGCTCAACAGCCTGCCCATCTCCATGGCCGTTTCTCCCGATGGCCGCTACGTGGTTACCGTGAACGCCGGCTTTGGAACCTACCAGTCCAGCTACGATCAATCGCTCGCGGTCCTCGATACGCAAACCGGCGTGCTTACCGACTTTCCCGACGCCCGCACCGGCCTTTACGCCAAGCAGACGTTCTTCTCCGGCCTGGCTTTCAGCCGCGACGGCAGCCGCATCTACGCCAGCATGGCCTCGCTCTCCGATCCCACCGGCAAGGATAAGAACGATACCGGCAACGCCGTCGCCATCTACAGCTTCACCGGCGGCAAGATCGCCCCTGAGCGCCTGATCCGGCTGCCGCTCGTTCATCTTCCCCCCGGCCGGACCACCCTGCTCATCGGCCATAAGCCCGGCGGCGAAGGAATACCCTACCCGGCCGCCATCGCCGTCGCCGGCCGCGAGAAGTTACTTGTGGCGGAAAACCTCTCAGACGATGTGGTTCTGCTCGACCCCGCCACCGGCGTCATCGAGCGCCGCTTCGATCTCTCTGAAAGCGACGCCGTACCCTCCACCTATCCCGTCGCATTGGCCGTCTCCGAGGATGGCAAGCGCGCCTTTGTCGCCCTCTGGAACGCCTCCCAGATCGTCGAGCTGAATCTTGCGCGCGGCACGGTGGGCCGCAAGCTCGATCTGCTCAAGCCCACCAGCCCCATCGCGCCCGGAACCCATCCCTCCGCCCTCGCGCTCTCGCCCAACGGCGAAACCCTTTACGCCGCTCTCTCCAACCGCGACGCCATCGCCGCCGTCAACGTCGCCGGGAACAACTTTTTCCTGAAGGGTTATTTTGATACCCGCCTGCCCGGCCAAAGCTACTTTGGCGCTGAGCCCGTCTCCCTCGTCCTCAACGCCAACGGCAGCCGCCTGTACGCCGCCAACCTGGGCACAGACTCCATCGCCGTCCTCAACACCAGCCAGCTCACGGCCACAGCCGCGCGCCAGGGCATGGTCGAGCCTCTGGGCTTCATTCCCACCGATTGGATGCCCCTCTCGCTGGCCTTCATCCCCTCATCCTCCGGCGGAAAGCTCTACGTGGCCACCGACAAAGGCAAAGGCACCGGCCCCAATGACTTTCCTCAGCGCCAGGCCGGCGGCGAATCCAACCGCCGCCCGCGCCCTTTCACTTACATCGCCAGCCTTGTCTACGGCTCTCTGGCCACTCTCGATGCCTCTAAAATCCCCAATAACCTTGCTGCCTGGACCGCCAACGTCCTAGAGTCCAACCGCATCAAGGCCGAGCAGCAGAAGATCGTCTTTGCCGGCCGCGCCTCCAGCCCCATCCGGCACGTCATCTACATCATCAAAGAGAATCGCGCCTACGATCAGATCCTTGGCGACCTCAGCCAGAACGGCAAGCTAGTCGGCAATGGCGACCCCGGTCTGGCCATGTACGGAGAAAAGATCACCCCCAACGAGCACAAGCTGGCGCTCCAGTTCGGCGTCCTCGACAACTTCTACGACTCCGGCGAAGTCTCCGGCGACGGTCACAACTGGTCCACCGCCGCCATCAGCTCCGATTTCCTTGAAAAAACCTGGCAGGAGAACTATCGCGGCGGCCAGCACACCTACGACTACCAGGGCGTAGTCGCCGACGGCCTGCCGCTGCTGCAAAGGATCCCCGACGTGGACGCGCCCTCCAGCGGTTACATCTGGGGTGATCTCGCCGCGCACCACAAGACCTACTACGACTTCGGCGAATTCATCTCCTCCACCTTCTGCAATCAGCGCGCGGTGGCCAATGCGCAGAACGGGCCTATGCGCCAAGGCGGCTCATGCCGGCGCCCGGCCATCGAGCCCGGCCAGCCCATTCCCGCTGACTGGGGCGGCGGCGTCAACCAGTGGGCCTGGCCCATCCCTCTGATGTCTTCCAACACCGCCACCAAGCCGCAGCTCGAAGGCCACTTCGCCGCGGAGTATCCGGAGTTCAACCTCGCCATTCCCGACCAGCTTCGCATGAATATCTTTCTCCGCCACTTCCAGGGCTGGGCCGCCGATCTCAAACGGGGAAAAGACACCATGCCCCAGTTCATTCTCATCTGGCTGCCCGACGACCACACCAACGGCACCCGTCCCGGCTACTCCAGGCCCGAGGCCTCCGTCGCCGATAACGATCTCGCCGTCGGCCGCGCCGTCCAGGCCGTCTCCCACTCGCCCTTCTGGAACGACACCGCCTTCTTCATCCTCGAAGACGACGCCCAGAACGGCCCCGATCACGTCGATGCTCACCGCAGCATCGCTCTGGTCGTCAGCAAGTACTCGCCCCGCGGTCCTCACGGCGGTCCCTTCGTCGATAGCCGCTTCTACTCCACGGTCAGCGTCCTGCGCACCATCGAGATGCTCCTCGGCCTGCCGCCCATGAATGACAACGATGCTTTCTGCTCCGTGCTTTCCTCGCTCTTCACCGGCCCCGGCAATCAGCCGCCCTACAACGCCGACTACGCCAATGAACGGAACGGCCTCATCTACCAGGCCAATCCCAAAAATGCTTACGGCGCCCGCGCCAGCATGAAGATGGACTTCACCCACGAAGACCGCGCTCCCACTCAGAAGCTGAACATCATCTTGTGGAAAGACGCCATGGGCAACAAGCCTGTTCCTCCCATGCTCCTCGCGCCCGTCAAAAAATCCCCTGGGGACGGCGACTAGCAGCGTGTTTCATAAACCCCATGCGGATGGTTCTGTCTCACGTGGAACCCGGCAACAAGCCGGGTTCCAGGAGCTTGGCCTGCCACAACCGGCATGGATGGCAGACACGCTCTAGCAGCCACGCGCCCAGCAAAGGCGCCTGCGGCCTGCGTGCATCTGCGCACCATAGTACACCGCAGGGCAGAATCAAAGACCAGCCAAGCCAGGGTGATGGCAGGAACGGCGCATGAGGGCTGGGCTCAGGATCGCGCCGCCCCTGCGGGGCTGGGCTGCCGGGTGGGCGCACGTTCCCAGGACTGCGCTGCGCTTGTCCTGGGCCATTTTCCCGCCCTCCCTGCGGGAGGGACGGCGCACGCGATGGCCCCAACGCGGCCAACGGAGCCAACCTCGCGAACAAAGTATGTTCATGCGATTGCCCTGGCGCCGGCTTGGCGGTGGTTGCGCGGCAGAGGCCCAGAGATTTATCTTTATTTGTCATTTAAACGGTGAGGCGTAACCGATGCGAATTAAATTTCTTGCAGTTTGTCTGTTGGCGGTTTGCGCAGCGGCCCCGGCGGTGGCGCAAACCGCGCCTGTGCGGCCTGAGATCACAGGGATCTCCCACATCGCCGTGTACACGTCGAACCCCGCGGCTACGGAGCATTTCTACACCGTGATCCTGGGCGCGGCCAAGCTGCCTGATCCCGAGAACCCGCGCGGCGTGCGCTACGCTATCAACCCCACGCAGTTTATTGAGGTTCTGCCGCTGCCGGCCGGCGCGGGCGTCAACCGGCTGGACCACACGGCGTGGAAGGTGACCAGCGCGGAGGGGATGCGCAGATACCTTGCGGCCAAGGGCTGGAAGACGCCGGCGCGCGTGCTGCGCGGCGCCGACGGCAGCAGTTGGTTTACGGTGCTCGATCCCGAGGGCAACAAGGTGCAGTTCGTCCAGCCGCCGGCGCATCCCAAGCCCATCGACGCGCCCCATGTAATCGGCCATCAGATCATCCACATGGGGTTCCTGGTGCACAGCCGCGCCAAGGAGGATGCCTTCTATCGCGGCCTGCTGGGATTCAAGCCGTACTGGTGGGGCGGCATGAAGAAAGGCGAGATCGACTGGGTGAGCCAGCAGGTTCCCAACGGCCACGAGTGGCTGGAATACATGCTCGTGAAGGAGCCTGGGCCGGGAATTCCCGCCGCCATGACCCAGCGGCAGTTGGGCATACTCGATCATTTTTCCATTGGCGAGGTTTCAGTTCCTCAGACGTACAAGATGCTGGCCGCCCAGAACCGGCTCACGTCGCGGCACGATGCGGCGCCGCAGATCGGCCGGGACGGAAAGTACCAGTTCAATTTGTATGATCCCGACGGGACACGCATCGAGCTAATGAACTTCCGCGCCACTGAGAAGCCCTGCTGCTCGCCGTTCACCGCAGCGGCGCCGTCGCCTTCGGAATGAAAAGCAGCGGGCGAGCGGATCAGGAGGGCGGTTAACCGGCAAACCTGCGCGCTTGCAAGTCAGTGAACCAAGTCAGTGATCTTTGACCGGCGGCGCTCGCAGGGTCAGCGTGCCGGCGGCCTTCGCAGCCGCCGGCGCTTGGCACGCAAGTTCTTCTTCCTGTATACTTAAGCAAGCCTGAAATGATGAGGGAAGGCCCTGTCCTTAAGGCCAAAGGCGGGTGATTCCGCCTGGCAAAACTCAGCGCAAAACGAGAAGACAATGCCCAAATTGAAGACCCATCGGGGTGCGGCCAAACGATTCAGCAAGACCGGAACCGGCAAGATCAAGCGGGGCCACACGAAGACGCGGCACATCCTGACCTCAAAAGCGCCCAAAACCAAGCGCAAGCTGGGGAAAAGCGTAATAGTCGCGGACGGCGACCACACCAAGGTTTCGCGCATGATTCCCTACCTCTGAGGGCGCTCGGCGCAGGGAACTTGCCCTCTGGGCCGCAATCCTTTGGAGGGCGCGCCTAGCCACCGGCCCGTCGGGCTGTTGGCGCAGCCCGCTCCGGTTGCCGGATGGGTTCGCGCCGGCGAGAGATGGGGCATGAACAGAGCGAGTGAAGAGGTTCACGGCCGCAATCGAAGCGGCCTTCCTGCCTCCAGCCGCGAAAACGCAGCCGTTAGCTTTTAGCTCTCAGCTTTTAGCGCGACGTGCTTGAACTGGATTCCGCGAGCGCCCCGCGCATGATGGAGCGCAATCGCCGGAACCGATAAAGGAGAAGCGATATGCCACGCGTAAAACGTGGAACCAAGCGCACTGACCGGCGCAAGAAGATCCTCAAGCGCGCCAGCGGCTATTACCTGACTAAATCGAAACTGCACCAGGCTGCCCGCGAGGCCGTGGAGCGCGGTCTCAAGTTCGCCTACCGCGGCCGGCGCGAGAAGAAGCGCCAGTTCCGTTCGCTGTGGATCGTGCGCATTGCCGCGGCCTGCAAGCTGAACGGTACCAGCTACTCGCAGTTCATCAACGGTCTGAAGAAAGCCGGCGTCGAGCTCGACCGCAAGATTCTGGCCGAGATCGCAGTAAAAGATGCCGCAGGATTCACCCAACTGGTAGCGCAGGCCAAGGCGGCGCTGGCGTCCTAGGCGGCGTAAAAGCAGCGGGTCAGAGAGTCAGCAAGCTCAACATCCATCGGGGAACCGCTGTCAGCGCGAAAGCGCACACCGCGGCGCACGCTCGTTTGTTAACCTGCGTGCGCAGTGTCTTCGGTCTTTTCTTTTCACATGCTAACGCAGCTCCGCCTCCGCAAGCCTTGATAGAGACGGCGGCGAGCACAGTTGCGCCCAGGCCGTTTTACATCTGCAATGTATCTGTTAATCCTGTGCTATGGCGGGGGTGGCCGCAGGCTGACCTCTCCCTGCCTGCTTCTGGAAGCAGGCCCGGCACAGCACCGGCCTTCCCTGCGTGGGCTTGAAAGGAACCGTAGTCTCCATTCCGCATTCCGCACAGATGGCTCGGGTCTCGGGGCGAACCCGCTGGCTCCCGCGTGAACGTTTCGCCTTGCACTGCTTACAGCGCTTGGGGTCGTTCTTGAACTGTTTGTCGTGGAAGAAAAGCTGCTCGCCAGCTGTAAAGACAAACTCCGCACCGCAATCGATGCACTTGATGACTCGATCCGTGAATTCCATGGCCGGCTACCCCGAAACTGGGAAGTACACCGAAATCGGCCATGGCTGAGAGATGCGCCGGTTCCGGTTCCCTGTCATCGTTCCTGTTGCACAACAAGGGCCCGGACCGCATCCAAGAGATGTGCGGCATGCAAGCTTCTACCCGTTTGACCGGGAGAGGAAGGAGACGCAACGCAAAGCAGATGCTCTGCGTTGAACCAAATCATACCATCGCGGCTTTTTATCCCGATACGACTGAGATGCTAAGCGGCTTCCCCAGCCAAGGGAAGCTGCCGGGATACACTGTGCCGCGATGGGCTAAACGTTGAGAATCGGCCTGCTCCATGCCAGCAGGGGTCAATCTCCAACTGACTCGATAGACCCATTACCAAGAAGCAGGCCGGTATTAATCTTGCTCCTTGCGAGCCTTCTTCCGATTCCGTTTGCGCGCCAAAGCTGCCTTCACACGGCGCTTCTCGCCCGGCTTCAGATAGTAGGAGTGACGCTTGACTTCCTTGATAATGTCCTCCTGCTGTACCTTTCGCTTGAACCGGCGCAGCGCATTTTCGAGCGGCTCGCCCTCCTGAACGCGAACTTCCGCCAAATGAATTCCACCTCCAAACCTGCCTAAAGGGCATACTTAAGAATACGCCAGAAATGCTCTGAGTCATAGCTTTGTTCCCCGTGCGTCCCGATTTGGAACAATTCGGCTGCTCTTTCGTCGATTTGCCGTGCTCGCGGTCCAGATTTGGCTCTTGGGGTTTTCTTTTACACTCGTGAAGGAGCCTTTGCGCCCCGAATTTGCGCCTCGAGGAGGGCCTAAACCCTATGATCCGCTCTTACCAGGGCCGGCTGCCCCAGGTTCCGGCCAGTTGCTACATCGATCCCTCCGCTCAGCTTCTGGGCGATGTGATCCTGGGCGAGCGATCCTCGGTGTGGATGAACGCGGTTCTGCGCGGCGACGTGAACTCCATCCGCGTTGGCTCCTGCTCAAACGTTCAGGACTGCGCTGTACTGCACGGCCAGCGCCACCTTTACCCGGTGGTGGTGGGCGACTGGGTGACCATCGGCCACAACGCCACCGTCCACGGCTGCGTCGTGGAAGAGATGGTGCTGATCGGCATGGGCGCGCGCGTCCTGAACGGCTGCCGCATCGGCGAGGGGTCTATCATCGCGGCCGGTTCCGTGGTTCCCGAGCAAACGGCCGTGCCGCCGCGCACGCTTTGGGCCGGGGTTCCCGCCAAGCTACGCCGTGAGCTTGGCGAAAAGGACCGCGATCTGATCCGCGAGTATGCCCAGAACTACCTGGACTACGTGGACATCTTCCTCCAAGAGACGGCCGGCTGAGAAGGCGGCGCCTTACTCCAGAAACTCCCGCACGAAAGCATTGTCAGAGTGCAGCAGACCGTGGAGTGTGCCGTCGAAGATCAGGCGGCCTTCCTCAAGCATGAGGAAGGTGGTGTGGGGATCGCACTGGCCTTCGGGCAGGGGCGCCATGCGGCCCAGTTCTGGGTCGAAGCGGTGGGTACAGAGTGCAAAAGCGTCTTGGAGCCGGTGCGTAACCAGCAGTGAGGGAACGCGGTAGACGTCGCGTTCTTTAGCGATCAACTCGATGATGTTGTAGGAGGTGACCGGATCGAGGCCGCCGGTAGGCGAATCGTAGAGAATGAGCTCAGGCTGGTGGATGAGGGCGCGGGCGATAGCTACGCGCCGCTTCATGCCGCCGGAGAGACTGCTTGGATACATGCCGAACGTCTCTTCCAGGTCCACAAAGCGCAGCGCCTCGCGGACGCGCGCGTCGATCTCTTCGTCGCCGGCGCCCTCCTGGATGAGCTGGTAAGCGACGTTGTCGCGAATCGTGAGCGAATCGAAGAGGGCTCCCTCCTGAAAGACCATCCCGGTGCGGGCGCGGAGGGAAAAAATCTGTTCCTCGGGCATGTGCGAAATTTCTTCGCCGAACAGCAGAATGCTGCCTTTATCGGGGCGAAGCAATCCATTGATGAGCTTGAGCAGGACACTCTTGCCCACCCCCGCGGGACCAAGCAGAATGCGCGTCTCTCGCGGAGCGACGGAGAAGCTGATGTCTTCGAGTACGGGAGGACCGTCGAAGGCGATGGAGACATTGCGAAAGACGGCGACAGGGCTTGCATCCGGCGCCGGAGCCGGAGTTGGAGGCGCGGCAGCGGAGGAAGTGTCCATCAGCGGAAGAAAAAGACCATGATCTGGCTGATAAGGAAATCCACAAAGATGATGAGCACCGAGGAGTTGACCACGGCGCTAATGGTGGAACGGCCCACACCCTGGGTGCCTCCGGTGGTTCTCAAGCCATAGAAGCAGCCGATGGAGGCGACGATGTAGCCGAAGAACAGCGGCTTCACGAGACCTTGCAGGATGTCAGGGAAGCGAAGATACTCCCAAGCCATGGAGAAGTACTGGGTGCCGTTCTGATGATTGAGAAAAACCGTGACCGTGGCGCCGCCCAGGATGCCGAAGGCATCGGCCAGGATGGTGAGGAAGAAGAGCATCGAGATGCAGGCGAAGATGCGCGGCGTGACCAGTTTGCGGATAGGGTCCACGCCCAGGGCGCGCATGGCGTCGATCTGCTCGGTGACCACCATGGAGCCCAGTTCGCTGGCTATCGAGGAGGCGTTGCGGCCCGACACCATGATGCCGGTGAGCACCGGCCCCAGCTCCCGGATCATCGACATGCTGACGAAGCGTCCGGTCACCGCGGTGGCGCCGAATTGGGCCAGCGTGGCCGCCGATTGCAGGGCCAGCACGCACCCCGTGAAGAAGCCCGAGAGCACCACGATGGACAGCGAGCCGAAACCGATCACGTCGGATTGAATGAGGAACTCCGGCCAGTAAATTGGCGGGCGAAAGAGATTAAGGAAAGCGTTCCAGGCCAGCAGGGAGTAGTCCTGGACGGTGAGAACGATTTGCTTGGCAGTACGATCGATGGAGTTGATGGCCATGGTTTGCCGGCCTGCAAAATGGGAATGTACGCCGCTTCAGTGGACAGAATAGCGCATGAACCGTCCCCTTCCAGAGGGCTGCGCCATTTCCATCTCAGGCCAGAGATGGCGAAGCTTCATCCTGACCCTTCGAGTAGGCTGGGAGAATGAATGTATTCGACGAGAAGCGGACGGAGCTGGAGCAGCACGAACTGATGATGGGCGCCGAGCGAGGCCGGCTGGCCGTGGCGCTGGACCTGCTGACCGACGCGCTGATCCTGGTGGGCCAGCACGGAGTCTACTGCGTGTCGAGCCGCAATCCGGCCCAGCCGGGGCTGGATTTGCAGGCCGTCCTGGACGGCATCGGCGGCGCAAAAGAGTTGATCCAGTCGGTGATGGAAGAGCTGCGCGCGCGGCGCGAGGCAGAGCGCGGCGCGGAATAAGACGGACCGAAAACCTCGCGGCCGCGATGAGGATGAGGCAGCGCGGAATGCGCTATCCTGATAGAGCGCGCCCGTAGCTCAGCTGGATAGAGCGAATGCCTCCGGAGCATTAGGTCGGGAGTTCGAATCTCTCCGGGCGCACCATTCAAGCTTTCCCTCGTTCCGATATATATGTGCCGGCTGCTGCTTCAGGCGCGGCCCTGCGCATGGCTCATTTGACACCGATTCCCGCCTTTGCGAAACTCAGAGTTGCTGCCTGCCCGGCGCATGCCGGCTGGTTGCGTCTCGTGCCGAAGTGGCGGAATTGGCAGACGCGCATGGTTCAGGTCCATGTACTCGCAAGGGTGTGGGGGTTCGAGTCCCTTCTTCGGCACCAAGTACTTTAAAATCAATGACTTATCTCCATGGTGTCCACCATGGTGTCCACAAAACAGCGGTTTTGGTGTCCATTGTGGTGTCCACTTTGCCGCGCTTTTTTGCGCGAGATTTGAGAAGGACGGACAATCCCGCCCATGCCGCGTCCCGTGGATTCGCTTGCCGTGGAGCACAGGTCAATGTGCTCAAGAAAGTTCGAACCAGCAAAGGCTGGCAACTCTGCCCGATCGCGCGTGAGTCCAACGGCCGCCTGCGTGATCGGGGTGCGCGCCGACGGCCGCATCGAGATTCATAGCGAGGGAGTCTACCACTGCGAATGGCGCGAAGGGGACCGCCGGCAGCGCGAAGCGATTCCAAACCATTCGGAGGTCCTCGAACGGGCACGATTGCATTGGGCCTGTCACTCCATTGACTAGGCCGATCCTATGCGCGCGCATTCTTCGATGGGAATGGGAACCTGCTCGACGATTTCCAGGCCGAAGCCCTCGAGGGCGGGGATGTGCATGGGGGTATTGGAGAGCAGGCGAATGCGCTGAATGCCGAGGTCGGAGAGAATCTGCCCGCCCAGGCCGATGGCGCGCAAGATGCGCCCGCTGCGGGCCTGACTGCCTTCGCGGGCGCGCAACTCCTGGTGGAGGATGAGGCGGCCGGCGTGGGCGTCCTGCTGACCGGCTGGCGCCGCGGCGCCGTCCGTCCCGAAGGGGTTTGCCGGGGTGTGGCCGATCTCAAAGCCGCGCGAGGTGTTGTGGAGATAGAGAATGACGCCGCAGCCGGCTTCAGCAATCATGCGCATGGACTGGTCGAGGATTTCCCGGCAGCGGCAGTCGGCGGCGAAGACATCGCCGGCCGTGCAGCGGGTGTGGACGCGCACCAGAACGGCGTGTTCGCAGGCAGGGCGCTGCACATCCTGGCCCAAAGAAACCCGCTCCAGGCCGCCGGCCAGGGCGCCGGCAGCGGGACCGCCGTAGAAGGCGCCGCAGTTGGGGCAAAGTTCGCCGCGGACCAGGGCGATGTGGTTCTCGTTGCCGTTCACCTCGCTCTCGTAGGCGATCATGCGGAACACGCCGTAGCGGGTTTGAATGCGGCTATCGCCTGAGCGCACGATGTACCGCTCGTGGTGCAAACGATGGCGGATGAGCTCGGCTACGGTCAGAATCTTCAGCCCGTGCTGCTGGCAGAACGGGATCAGGTCGGGGATGCGGGCCATCTCGCCATCGTCGCGCATGATCTCGCAGATGACGCCGGCGGGATTGAGGCCGGCCATGCGGGCCAGGTCCACGGAGGCCTCGGTTTGCCCAGCGCGCACCAGCACGCCGCCTTTGCGGGCGCGCAGGGGAAAGACGTGGCCGGGGCGGGCAAGGTCAGAGTAGGTGGTTTTGGGGTCGATGGCGGTGCGGATGGTGTGGGCCCGGTCCGCAGCCGAGATGCCGGTGGTGACCCCTTCGCGCGCTTCAATGGTCTCGGTAAACGCCGTGCCAAAGCGCGAGGAGTTCTGCTGCGTCATGGGAAAGAGGCGCAGATAGTCGGCGCGCTCCTCGGTGAGGGTGAGGCAGATGAGCCCGCGGCCGTAGCGGGCCATGAAGTTGATGGCCTCGGGGGTCACGAACTCCGCCGCCAGGGTCAGGTCGCCTTCATTTTCGCGGTCAGCGTCGTCCACTACCACCACCATGCGGCCAGCGCGAATCTCTGCCAGGGCATCGGGAACGCTGGTGAAGGGCGAGCCGGAAGTGAGTGAACTGGGAGGCATGACGCGCTTTTATTCTCGCTTAAGTGGGTATAAACAGCAAAAGCGCCGCCTGAAGGCGGCGCTTTTGCTGTGACTGGCGAAAATCCTACAAGGTCGATTCGATCTCAAAACCCCAGGCTTCGAGAAGGGCCTCAGGGATATATTTGGAATTCTTGTTGCGCCGCGCCCACTCGCGCAGACGAGTGGAGCGGATGTACTGGTCTGGGGGCAGCTTGAACTCCTTGACGATCTGTTCGAAGGAGGTGACGGTCGGCATAACAGGGCCAATGGGCTCTGGCTTGCCCCAGTTAGGATTTCCGCGACGTTTTGCCATTGAATTTGTGTCCTTAAAAAAAGCCGTATTTGTCTTTACATCCCGTCCCCGGACGCCGGCGGGGTGTGCTCTGGGTCCAGGAATGACTTTTGTTTCATTTTAAGGGCATTTTCTTCAAAAATCAATAGAAATGTCGCAGGACATTCCCTGGAATTTCTCAGGCTGGTCAGACCAGGGCGAGTTCCAGTTGCGCGTCTTGGGGCGATTCCTGTGGCGTCTGGAAGGCGTTGCCGCTAGGAACATACGCGAATTCCGTCTGCCAAGGCATAAAGGCGGAAAGGGCGGAATGCCGGAGAATCGCTGCGAGATGACCGGCAGCCTTTCGGCCAAGATGCGCAGCTTCATCTGCTGTCCCAGATAGGTTGCGGCAAAGTGAGCCGCCGGAACCGGAGAGCCTCCGTAGTTGCGCCAGGACACAACTCGTGTCAAAGTGGCCGGAGGAGTTGTTATTGAGCGAGAAGAGACGCAGCGGTTCATGAGCTGTTGCGCCTAGGCATCTAACAGGTTATTGTTGTGTAACTTGAAGGTTCTCCAGGTCTTCTTTCGGCGCCTGGGAGAGTACGATCTGGATGGAGCGAATACCTGTTTCAGAGACCTAGAGCGGTTTCCCAATGGATGTAGAGCAGAGCCACCGTCATTAGTGTGGCATCCGCTGCTGCGGACGCGATTCTCAGGATGGTCCGGATACTATGGAACTACCCTTTGCTCGCTTCGGTCCCGATTCACTTTCCTGGGCCAGCCAAAGCCGGCCCGGTTGCACGGAGAGAAGCATGGTGTTGGATAGGGCCATCGAAATCCTCGACCTGCGGCACTTTGCAGCGCCTATGCTCTGCCCGGTACTGGAGGCGGAAGGCGAACTCTGGAAACAGCGCCTGCACTGGGACTATCGTCCCTCGGCCAAGCTCCTGATGCAGTACCTGGACAGCCATATGCTTCCCGGCTACGTGGCCTTGACGGCGGACAGGATCGCCGGCTACGTCTTTTGCGTCTATGAGGACACCAAGGCCGTGATCGGCGATGTCTTTGCCATTTCCCCGGCCGCGAACGAGCCGGCTAACGGCTCCACTTCAGCCCACCCCATTGAGGAAACCCTGCTCAAGCATCTCCTCGAACTGCTGCTCAATTCGCCACAAGTCGACCGCATCGAAGCGCAACTGCTGCTCCACCCGGCCGGGACCTATTCCGCGGTCTTCCGCGACGCCGGATTCCGGATCTACAGGCGGCTGTTCATGGTCCAGCCCCTTCAGGGCCGTGAAAGCCCACCCCCAGCCAGTCTGCCTGAGAATCTGATTCTGCGCGGCTGGCGCTACGACGATCTGGCGCCCGCCGCGCGCCTCATTTGCGAGGCCTATGGCGGCCATGCGGACAGCCTCATCAACGACCAGTACCGTTCTGTCTACGGCTCGACCCGCTTCCTCAACAACATTGTGCGCTACTCCGGCTGCGGAGCGTTCTCTGCGCCGGCTTCGCACGTGGTTTTGGAACGCGGCAGCCGCGAGTTTGCGGCCCTCATCCTGGGATCGCGCGTCAGTTCCCAAAGCGGACACATCACCCAGGTCTGCGTCCACCCCTCCTACCGCCGCCGGGGATTGGCCCGTCTACTGCTCTCCGTGGCCGCTTCCGCCTTTCTGCGCCAGGGGGTTTCGGAGATCTCCCTTACTGTCACTGAAGCCAACGCTGAGGCCATCGAGCTCTACCTGCACGAAGGCTACCATTGCGCGCACATCTTCGATGCCGCCGTCTGGCAACGCGACGGCTTGGCTTGAGCAGGCCGGAAGCCCGCGGCAGGGAGGGTTAAGGCGCGATGAAGTACATCACCCAACTGAGCACGATCGTCGAGCCTACGAAGAGCAGAAAACAATAGAGTCCATAGCGGAACATGTTTCTAGGCGTCTCGCGCATGGTGATGCCGAAAACGGTAGAGGCGAAGAGAGCGAACAGCAGCACGGCAGTAAAGTGGGAGGGCTGGAACACTACGATTTCCTCCCTGTGCGCAGATTGTGGGCGTCCACGGCGGCGATCACGTTCAACAGGCCGGCCACCACGATGAACTTGGTGCCGTAGTCCTGGGTGGTGATCCGCACCATGTACGCGCCCAGCCCGAAAGCGCGGCTCACCAAGAACAGCAGCCCGTTGCCCAGGTCGCCAGCCATTCCCAGCATCTCCAGGACGTTTTGCGCACTGCCGTAGAGCTTGCCGTGCATGGCCAGCCCCAGCGCGAACATGGCGATGACGGACGCGGCCAGCAGCGCCCCGCGCACCCATTTGCCGAGCAGAAAATGTCCTCCGCCGGGCACCAGCCAGCCCGCGATCAGGGGAAGATAAACGAACCCTGGCCGTACTCGCTCGTTTCCGGCAGCAGTCTTGTTGGGCGCAGTTGCCATTCCTTTTTGACTATAACGCATCGGCCTGCGCAGGCGGCGCCGGCAGACGTGCCATACTACCCACACATGGTCCGTTTTTCCCTCATTCTGCTGGCCGTTTTGGTGTTTGCGGCTCCGGCCCGCGCGACGCTGGTGGCGCTGGCGCCTTCGGCGGAGGGGGTAGCGGTGGCCGCCGACAGCCGCATGACATTTATGGGCGCCGCATGTGACGGGGAATTCAAGATCCTGGAACTCGCGCGGCCTGCGCGCACCGTGGTTGTGACCACCGGCGACTCGATCTTCGTGGCGCCGCCGCAGGCGCACACCGCGGACGTTTGCCGCTACCTGGCCACCGCGCCGCGGCTGCTCGACATTGGCGCGGTGGCGCGCGACTATCTGGAGTGGCACGCAGCCCGCGCCGCAGGGGTTCCGCTGCATGGCCTGGCTGCCGCGTGCGTGCGCGCGGTGGTGCGCTTCCGGCGCTCACACCCTGGGGCGCTGGCTCCCTACGCCGGCCGGACGGTCTTTTCGGTGATCGTAGCCAGCTATGATCCTGCCTCGCGCACAGCCACGCTGCGCAACTTTGTGGTGCGCATCGATGCTCGCTCCGGGGCGCGCGCCGGGCGCGTGGAGGCGGCGCGCATGGCAACGACGGTGGTGGGCGCGCGCAGCCCGCGCGGGGTATGGATCTATGGAGAAACCGCCTACGTGGAGAGATACGTTTATGAGGGTTTTGGCCGCCGCTTCCTCACCGCATCCACACTCGCGTTCATCCGCAAGCGCAAGCCGGTGGGCGAAACCACGCTGCGCCAGGCCGCGGCGGCAGCGGTCAACGTGATCCAGGCCGCCAGCCGCGCCACAGAAACGGTTCCCGCGCCCAGCGGGATCGGCGGAGCGATCCGGGTAGTGCTTCTCGGGCGCCGGCCGCATCCCCAGCCGCTGCCGCCGCCGTGGGCGGCGCAGTAGCGGCCATCTGCCGCGCCGCTACGCGCTCCAGTTTTTGGCCCGCTCCACGGCGCGCCGCCATTCATCACGGCGCGCAGCGCGCTCGCCCGCATTGATTTTGGGCGCGAAGCGCACGTCGTTTTGCCGCCCGGCGCGCAGATGGGCAGGGCTGGCCCAGAAGCCCGCCGCCAATCCCGCCAGATACGCCGCACCCAGCGCGGTGGTTTCGGTTACCCGCGGGCGCACCACGGGCACGCCCAAGAGATCGGCCTGGAACTGCATCAACAGGTCGTTTACCGCCGCGCCGCCGTCCACGCGCAGTTCCTTTAGCGGCGCTCCGGTCTCGGCAGCCACGGCCTCCAGTACGTCGGCCACTTGAAAGGCAATCGCCTCCAGAGCGGCGCGCGCGATGTGCGCGGGTTGAGTGCTGCGGCGCAGGCCGATCAACAGGCCGGCGGCGTGCGCGTCCCAGTGCGGCGCGCCGAGGCCCACAAAGGCGGGCACAAAGACCACGCCGCCCGCGTCCGGAACGCTGGCGGCCAGCGCCTCCACCTCGGCTGCCGCGCCGATGAGCTTCAAGTTGTCGCGCAGCCACTGCACCGCCGCGCCGCCGATGAAGATGCTGCCTTCGAGCGCGTATTCGAGCCGCCGCTGCGCGCTGGCCGCAATGGTCGTGATGAGCCGGTGCTGGGAGCGCACAAACTCCGTGCCGATGTTTTGCAACAGGAAGCAGCCGGTGCCATAGGTGTTTTTGGCCTCGCCCGCCTGCCAGCACATCTGGCCGAAGAGCGCGGCCTGCTGATCGCCGGCAATGCCCGCGATGGCCGCGCCGTCCAGACCCAACGCCGCCGCCTCCCCCACCTTTTCGCTCGACCAGACCACCTCCGGCAGCAAGCTCTCTGGAATCTCTAAGAGCCGCAGCAATTCGGCGTCCCACTCGCCCTTGACGATATTCAAGAGCAGCGTGCGCGAGGCGTTGGTTACATCGGTTACGTGGCGCCGGCCGCCGGTCAGATGCCAGATGAGCCAGCTATCCACGGTACCGAAGGCCAGCTCGCCGCGCGCGGCGCGCGCCCGCGCACCCTCCACGCGGTCGAGTATCCACTTGACCTTGGTGGCGGAAAAATACGGATCGAGCACCAGGCCGGTCCTCGACGAGATGGCTTCTCCCGCGCCGCTCTCCTCCAATGCCTGACACAGCGGAGCGGTGCGCCGGTCCTGCCAAACGATGGCCGGGTGGATGGGCTTGCCCGTGGCGCGCTCCCACACGATAGCCGTCTCGCGCTGGTTGGCGATGCCGATGGCGGCGAGATCACGCGGCCGCGCGCCAGCTTTGGCCAGCGCCTCCGAGGCGCAGCCTATCTGCGTGGTCAGGATTTCCATGGGATCGTGCTCCACCCATCCCGGCTGCGGATAGAACTGCCGGAACTCGCGCTGTGCGACGGCGGCAATCGCGCCCGCTTGGTCAAAGAGAATTGCCCGCGAACTGGTCGTTCCCTGGTCGAGCGCCAATATGTAACTCACGCTGGACTGCACCTTTCCAACTGACCACACTGGGAGATCTTTTGCATTGATTTTTTGGGGGACGGCGCCAGATGGTGGCGGGTATCGGAATCGAACCGATATGAGATTGCTCTCGGGGGTTTTTGAGACCCCTGCGTCTGCCAGTTCCGCCAACCCGCCAACATTTCTATTAGACCATACAAAAGGCTGATTCGAAGACGAGTCTGCTGTGCTGCCAGTTTCCCCGCTCAGCCACGATGAAGATCGTACCGCAGCGGGTCAGCAACTCTAGCCGTCTTTGTAGCCAGGCATCGTCGCCTTGTCCCAGAATCGAACAGCATAGCCGTCTGGGTCACGCAGCTCAGCACCGTACCCCCAAACGACATTCATCGGCGGGTGGACGAACGGCAGGCCCAGCGCCGATAACTCGTCATATTTTCCGTGGACACTATCGCACTGAAAGGTTAATACGCAGTCTCGCTCCCTAGCAGGTAGCTTTGCCTGCGTCAGAATCAACTCAGCGTCTCCATCTCCGGAGAGTCCTCCTACACCAGCATCAATGTTCTCAAACTCTACCTTGAGTCCCACATACCGTACGTACCAGTCGCGTGAGTTCGGATAATTTGAAACAGAGATGTTGAGGTGATCGAGTTTGACCATGGATTGCTCCTCGCTCTGCGCTTTCCGTGGCGGCTAAAAAAAGTAGCCTGTGCCAGGAGTTCTGAACTCGCTCTACTAAGAATTTATCCGTAAATCCTGAGTCCGGCGTATTGCAGGGTTCGCGGAACACGGGAGAATCAGCACTTCTAACTGCGGGGACCCGATAAGTAACCCTGAACCGATCGCCAACACTTAACCATGCGGAAAAATCGGGGTGGCGTCAGCGGCGCTGGCGATTAAATGCTGTTCCTCTTCCGGAGTGATGGGTTGGAAGTTCTGTGCCACGTACATGGCGAGTGGGAAGTATCGCTCGTCGCCGGGAGGAATGGCTGCGGTGATGCGCTGCGAAAGGGTCCAGCGCAGGGCCAGGGCCGCCTGCTCCGGAACCGAGCAAGGTTCATACCACTCTTTGGGGTTGGGCTTCTGGGTTGGGGTCATTCCGGCGGGCCATTGGGATTTGGCCATGGCTTTAATGGCCAGCATGCCCGCGCCTTTATCATGGACGCGCGCGATCACGCGCGGACCGAAATTCCGCTTTGCGACGAGGACAAAATTGATCGGGAATAAAACCGTATCGAAATCAAAGTGGTCGAGAAGAGCCAGCGCGGCTTCTTCTGAGTGCGCCGAGAAACCCAGATAACGGATTTTGCCGGCCTTGCGTGCAGCCTCAAAGGCTTCTTGCGCGCCGCCCGGGCCCAGAATGCGGTTCACATCCTCCATGGTGGTCACGGCGTGATGCTGGTAAAGATCGACGTGATCGGTCTCAAGCAACTGGAGTGAATTATCGAGTGCGGCTGCCGCTTCGGCCTTATCGCGCTTGCCGGTCTTGCAGGCCAGGAAGAATTTGTCGCGATAGGGCTTCAGGGCTGGGCCCAGCCGTTGTTGTGCGTCGCCATAACTGGGAGCGACATCAACGTAATTGATTCCGGCGGCGTGTGCCTGGGCCACGGTGTTGTTGGCCACGGCCTGGTCCGCGTTCATAATCACGATGCCGCCCAGCCCGATGATCGAAAGACTCTGGCCGGTCTTGCCCAAGGGACGTTTCGGAATGGGCTGGAAGCCTTCGCCGGAGGGCGATGGCCATGCTTTTGCTGAGGATATTCCAGGCGCGGCCGCAAGTCCTGCCGCCAGTGCGCCGTTCCTAAGGAAGCTTCTGCGATCCATTTTGCCCTCCCCGGATTCCAGTTTTCGCGCTGCCCCGCGCTTGTTGCGCCGGATGATCTGCGCGGGAACCTTGGCTTCTCCGCCTTGGCGCACTGCAACCTGAGAACGCGCAGGGATCGGCAATACTTCCAAGTATCGTACATGGCGCAGTTCAACGGCACCAACGCTTGGCCCAATATATGATTCGGTTTCGAGGAGAAATAGCTCTCACCGTTCATTCCATGAGGAGTTTGCATACGCATCGTGCACGATTTGCTCGAGTTTTTTCTGCATGGCACGATCATTTCGGATTCTCCTCTGGGACTCTTCAGCACCTCGCCAGAGACTTCAAAGAGAGGCCGTCCAGGCGGGGACGGCCTCTCTTTTGCCGGCTCGGTTGCGAAACGTCTCAGAGGCGGAAGTAGAGGCCGATCATCGGCTCCGCCGTGTGCGTAAAGGCGCCGGTTGATGTGTAGAGGGTGGTGAGATTGGGCGCCTTGTAGAGATTGCCCCGGTATTGCAGACGCAGGCCGATGTGCGGCAGGATCCCCCAGTCGAGTCCGGCGCCATAGACATAAACCGCCTGCTTCGAGCTTGTGGTGTTGCTTTGGCCGCTGGTTGGCTCGTTCAACAAAAGCCCCACGCCCAGCACGCCGAAGGGACGCAGGTTCGCAACGTGGATGGAGGGCACCCAGTCGCCGGTGATCTCATGCGCGTTGGCGGAGACCGGCGCCGGAGTTGGCGGGTTGCACAGCGGTACGTTGCCCGCTGGGCAGACGTAACCGCTGACGGAGTACGCTTGGTTGGCGCGGTTGTAGGAATAGGTCGCTTCCCAGCCCATGATGGGGTTGCTGATGTGGCGCAGTTCGATCAACCCGCCGGCGGAGTTGGAGGGGCTTTCCTGGACGCCGTTGCCGGTTTGCGCTCCGCTGAATGCGCCATACAGGCTGAGACCGACATCGGTCTGCGCGCGGGCGGCGGTGCAGATCAGAGCGGCAAGGACGAACAGCAGAGCCAAGCTCAGCTTGGAAGAATGGATGCGCATGACATGCTCCTTTGTGACCAGAATGGGCGTGCAATCTTTATCCCCCGAGGCAGCGCAACGCGCTTCTCTGTTGGATGCGGCGTGCGGCGGGGGAATGAACCGCAGATCCAACAAAGTTGCGAAAAAAACCGGAACCGGACGCGGGCGGTCTACGGGACGACCGGCAAGCCGGCCAGCGCCATGGCGATCTCTTCCTCCGGATATTCGTAGTTTTGGAGCTTGCCGGCGTGATAGTCGATGTAGGCCTGCATATCGAAGTGGCCATGGCCGCTCAGGTTGAAGAGGATGGTGCGCGGCTTGCCTTCCGCTTTGGCTTCGAGGGCCTGGCGAATGGCCTCGGCGATGGCGTGGTTGGCCTCGGGAGCGGGGATGATGCCTTCGGCGCGGGCAAACTGAACGCCGGCAGAGAAGGCGTCCAACTGCTGCACGGTGGTGGCCTCAGCCAGCCCCAGGCTGAGGATGTGCGAGACCAGCGGCGCCATGCCGTGATAGCGCAGGCCGCCGGCGTGAATGCCCGGAGGCACAAATGTGCTGCCCAGGGTGTGCATCTTGACCAGCGGCGTGAGATGAGCAGTATCGCCGAAATCGTAGGTGAAGCGGCCCTTGGTGAGGCTGGGGCAGGCGGCCGGCTCCACGGCCACGATGCGCGCGTGGCTTTTACCCTTGAGCTTGCGGCCAACGTAGGGCATGACCAGGCCGGAAAAATTCGATCCGCCGCCGGTGCAGCCGATGATGACGTCGGGCTCGTCGCCGGCCAGCGACATTTGCTCGATGGCCTCCTGGCCGATGACGGTCTGGTGGAGCAAAACGTGATTCAAGACGCTGCCCAGAGCATAATTCGTCTTCGGGTCCTTGGCCGCCACTTCCACGGCTTCGGAGATGGCGATGCCGAGCGAGCCCTTGGAGCCGGGATGCTCAGCGAGGATGGCGCGGCCGGACTGGGTGAGATCGCTGGGGCTGGCGACGACCGACGCTCCGAAGGCCTCAATGAGCGCGCGGCGATAGGGTTTCTGGTCGTAGCTCACGCGCACCATGAAGACCCGGCACTCCATGCCCAGGAAGGCGCAGGCCATGGCCAGCGCCGAGCCCCACTGGCCGGCCCCGGTTTCGGTGGAGAGGTGCCTGATGCCCTCCTGCTTGTTGTACCAGGCCTGCGCGACGGCGGTGTTGAGCTTGTGCGAGCCGGCGGGGCTTACGCCTTCGTACTTGTAATAAATGCGCGCCGGTGTGTCGAGCGCCTTCTCCAGCCGGCGGGCGCGCACCAGCGGCGAGGGACGCCACTGGGCGTAAATCTGCCGCACCTCCGCCGGAATCTCGATCTCGCGCTCGGTGCTGACCTCCTGCAGGATAAGCCCCATGGGAAAGATGGGGGCCAGATCTTCAGGGCCGAGGGGCTTGAGCGTGGCCGGATTGAGCGGCGGCGCCAGAGGCTTGGGCAGATCGGGCAGAATGTTGTACCAGGCCAGCGGAATGCGGCTCTGCGGCAGAGTGTATTGGATGGTTTCCATGCGCACCATTGTACCGTGGCGCGCGAAGAGGAGATGGCGCTGCGCGCCGCAGGCGCGGCTAAGTGATCGAACGAGTCTCCACCCAGACCGATGCCTAACGCTGGCTTGCCTCGCCCGCTGTCACTTTGCGGTTGAACCCGGCTGATTGGTTCCGCGGCACGCTGAGCGATTGCCAATGATCGCAGGCAAAGTGCTTGGCGAGCAGCACAATTTGGCCCACGTGATGCGGGTAATGCGCCAACTGCCGGTTGATGGCCTGCATTACGGAGTGCGCTTCGCCGCGAATGGTGACGGTGCGGGTGAGGTCGGCTTCGGTGAGCGGTTCGAGCGCGCCGAAAAGACGCTCCCATCCGTCCTCCCACGCCGCCAGCAGGTCTTGGCGCGTGGCCGGCGGAGCGGCAAACTCGCTGTCCCGGTCCCGGTTAGGCTTCTCGCCGTCGCTGGTTAGAAAATCGGTCCAGCGCGAGCGCATGTTGCCCGCCATGTGCTTTACGATGATGGCAATCGAGTTGGACTCGCGGTCGAGAACGGCAAAGAGCTGTTCATCGGCGACCTGCTCCATCGCGCGCTCGGCCAAGCGCTTGTAATAGCGGAAGAGCGAGAGAGCGTCTTCGAGGTACGAGGTGGTGAATTCGAGCGCCATGGAAAATTCCTCCTTGAATTTGATTTGGCACGGGCGCGCTTGACGCAACCCCGAAACGAGGCTCCGGCTTCACGGTTCGTCGTGATAAATGCCCACCTCCAGCTTGCCGCCTTCGGCCAGCCGGGCGCGGAACATGCCCGGCGTGTTGAAGCTCCAGGCCATCTGGCCGTCAGGCGCGATGGCGATGACGCCGCCGTCGCCCGCAAGAGCGGCCAGCTCCTTGTGGATGACTTGGCCGGCGGCTTGTTGCAGGTCGAGGCCCTTGTATTCGACCAGGGCGCAGACCGTGCGCGCCACGGTGAGGCGGATGAAATACTCTCCCGTGCCGGTGGCCGAGACGGCGCAGGATTGATTGGAGGCGTAAGTGCCCGCGCCGATGAGAGGCGAATCGCCGACGCGGCCCCATCGTTTGGCCTCGGTGCCTCCGGTGGACGTGCCGGCCGCGATGTCGCCCCGGCGGTCGAGCGCGACCACGCCCACGGTGCCGTATTCATGCGCGGCGTGCCCTTCGAGCTCGGCGGCCGGGGCAGCGGGCTCGGGCGGCGCGCCGGCGGGACGCGGCGGAATGGGCAGCCCCTCCTTTTGCAATCGCTGGATGAGCGACTGCCAGCGGCGCTCAGTGAAGAAGAAACTGGGCGGGACCTGCTCCAGGCCGGCGTAGACGGAAAAAGCGCCGGCGCCGGCGGCGGCGAGAAGAACGTGCGGCGACCTTTCCATCACCGCGCGCGCCAGGCTGATGGGATGTCGCGTGCGGGTTACATCGGCGACCGCGCCGGCCTTGAGCGTCGCGCCGTCCATGATGGCCGCGTCCAGTTCATTCGTGCCGTCGGCGGCAAAGACCGCGCCGCGGCCGGCATTGAAGAGCGGATCGTCTTCCATGATGCGGATGGAGGTTTCGACGGCGTCCATCGACGAGCCGTTGGCATCGAGCACCTGCGCACCGGCTTCGATGGCTCGCGTGAGCGCGGCGCGATAGGCAGTTTCCATCTGCGGGCTCATCGACGCGCGCTCGATGACGCCCGCGCCGCCGTGCAGGACAATGGCCCAATGGCGCCGGGCCGGTCGCTGTGCCGTAACGGCGCTCACAGCGGCCAAGACCACGGCCGCGCAAGCCACTCCTCTTCTTGCTGTTTACACATGCGCAGCCTCCGCTACTTATCATGGTATCGCCGGCGGCGGCGCGACGGAGGAAGCGGGGCTGAAATGCTTCATCCATTCCCGCGTTCCGGCGAAGCGGCAGGACGCAGAGGCGACGTTTGCCGCTTCCGCCAGGGCCGCGGCGAATCCACGCCCGGTGGAGGCGAAGTAGCAAAAGGCGCCGTGCAGGATGTCGCCTGCGCCCATGGTGTCAACCGCCTGAACCTGCGGCACGCGGAGGGTTCCGGAGCTCTGGCCGGCCATAAAGCGAATGGGATCGCCGCCGTGGGTGATGGCGACGTTCTTCACCCCGGCGTCTTTGAGATAGCGGATGGTCTCGTCCTCGTCCGCGCAGCCGGGCGGCGCGAAGTCCGCTGAGCAGATGATGGTGTGGACGCAGGCAAGGAGACCGGCGGTTCCGTCCTTCCAGCTTCCGCCGTCGAGCACCACCGGCGTGTGATGAGCGCGCGCCGCCGCGGCCCAGGCCCGGCAGGCCGGCATCGAGTGGCCGTCGAGCAGGACGATGCCGGCTTGTGCGAGGATGCCGGGATCGACGGCGAGCGAAAGCGCGGCCATGCGCACTGCGTTGGCTGAGACGACGTTGCGGCGGCCGGCCTTGTCCACGGTGACTGACGAGATAGCGGGCACGCCGTCGAAGCCGGGACTCAGATCGAGATGCCGGATAGAGAAGCGCTCGAGTTCGCTGCGGATGACGGCAGCCAGAGCGTGGCGGCCGACGGCGCTGGCGAGCACGGCTTTGCCGCCCAGATGCGTAAAGGCAATGGCGGCGTTCGTAGCCGGCCCGCCAACAAAGACTTCCTGGCCAGCGGCGGCTATTTTCGTATTCGCAGCAGGCAAATCATCGACTGAGTAGACCAGATCGATTGTCGAGAGTCCCACGAAGACGCCGTGCGCCATGACTCATTTTCCATCAAACCCTCGTTGTGGTCATCTTAGGGCTGGGGTTATTTTAGGGATCGGTCCTGGGGATTTGCGTTTGCAAGCCGCCCCAATGCCTCTCGCCTGGCGCGGGCCGCGTGGAACGTCTGCGCCGGGAGCGGCCTTGGCAAATGCGCGCCAGCGGGATTGCGGCTGTGCGATAAGCACATCTGACGCGGCTGCCGCTCGTTGATGCCGGGCGGCGCATTTTCCGCCCATACAGCCGGGTTGTATTCTTGCCATGATAGCCGCACACACTTTTGAGCGGCAGAGAGGCGTTCGATGGCGGAGACGGTTCTCAAACTCGACGCGCGCGACAACGTGGTTGTGGCGCTGGCGACGCTGGAAGCGGGAACAGAGGTGCAATTTGGCGCGGCGGCGGCGCGCGGCTCTTGCGTGGCCAGGGAGAGCATTCCCGCCAAGCACAAGATGGCGCTCGCGGAGCTGAAGCCCGGCGACACGATTGTGATGTACGGCATGATTGTGGGTGAGGCGGTCGAGCCAATCGCTCGCGGGGGCCTGCTGACCACGCGAAATATCCGCCACCGCGTGAGCGCCTACACCGCCGAGCGGCGGCCCGCGGCGATGGCGCCGCCGGATGCTTCGGCGTGGGCCGGCCGCACCTTCATGGGCTACCATCGCGCCGATGGCCAGGTGGGCACGCGCAACTACTGGATCGTGCTGCCGCTGGTTTTCTGCGAGAACCGCAACGTGGAGCAGATGCGCGAGGCGCTTGAAGAGGAGCTGGGCTACGGCCGCGCCAACTCCAGCTACCGCCAGCGCGTGCGCAGGCTGATCCGTGAGCAGGCAGGCAGCCGTGCACACGAGCAGGCGAGCAGCGAGACCGTCTCTGAGCGCGTCTTCCCTCATCTCGACGGCGTTCGCTTCCTCACCCATCCAATGGGCTGCGGCGGCACGCGCCAGGACGCGCGCGCCCTTTGCGGTTTGCTGGCCGGCTACATTCACCACCCCAACGTGGCCGGGGCCACGGTGCTCAGCCTGGGCTGCCAGAATGCGCAGATCGGCCTGCTGATGGAGGAGCTGCGCGCGCGCGATCCGGAGCTGCGCAAGCCGCTGCTCGTCTACGATCAGCAGAAGTCGGGGACCGAGAGCGCGCTGATGGAGAAGGCCCTGGACGAGACCTTTGCCGCGCTCCAGGAGGCCAACCGCGCCCGCCGTGCACCGGCGCCGCTTTCTGCGCTCACCGTGGCCTTGCAGTGCGGCGGTTCGGACGGCTTCAGCGGCGTCTCGGCCAACCCCACGATCGGATATGTCTCCGATCTGGTGGCGGGCGCGGGCGGCAGGACCATCCTCTCCGAGTTTCCTGAATTGCACGGCGTGGAGCAGGAGCTCATCAACCGCTGCGTAACCGATGACCTGGCCCAGCGATTTTCCGAGCTGATGCAGACCTACGCGGCGCGCGCCAGAGCCGTGCAATCGGACTTCGCCTTCAATCCTTCGCCGGGCAATATCCGCGACGGGCTGCTGACCGATGCTATGAAGTCTGCGGGCGCGGCGCGCAAGGGCGGCGTGGGGCCGGTGCGCGGCGTCATCGACTATCCGGAGTACGCCACTGCGCCGGGACTCAACCTGCAGTGCACGCCGGGCAACGACGTGGAGAGCGTGACCGCGCAGGCCGGCGCCGGCTCCACGCTGGTGCTGTTCACCACCGGGCTGGGCACGCCCACCGGCAATCCCATTGCGCCGGTGGTGAAGATCTCCACCAACTCCACGCTGGCCGAACGGATGCACGACATCATCGACTTCGACGCCGGCGGCATTGTGCGCGGCGAGACCACCATCGCCGAGGCCGCCGGCAAGCTGCTGGAGCTTTCGCTCGCCGTGGCCAGCGGGGAACAGATCACCAAGGCCGAAGCGCGCGGCCAGGTGGACTTTATTCCCTGGAAGCGCGGAGTCTCGCTCTAAAAGCAGAGTGGGCGCGCGCCTTTCAATTTATTTTTTATTCCAGGCACGACGCGATCACCGCCAGAGCGCAGATGGCTGCGGTTTCAGCGCGCAGGATGCGCGGACCCAGCGAGGCGGCGCGCCAGCCGTTGGCGTCGAAGAGGGCTTCTTCGGCGGGCGCCCATCCGCCTTCCGGGCCAATGGCGATCTCCAGCGCCGGCATCTCTTCGCTGGCCGCCTCTTGCGCCTCTTCAACCAGGCAACGCAACGTGGTGGTGCGTTCCTGTTCGGCGAGCACAATGCGCGCGCCCGCAGCCGGCCTCCGCACCCGCGCCGCCAACGGGCACGGCTCGTGGACAAGCGGAACGTCGGAGCGGCGCGCCTGCTGCGCCGCCTCGCGCGCGATGAGCTGCCAGCGTTGCGTGCGCTTCTGGGCGGCTTCGGCCAGATGCTTCTCCGTGCGCCGCGCGATCACCGGAGCGATTTCGGCCACACCCAGCTCGGTGGCTTTCTCAATGGCCCACTCCATGCGGTCAAATTTATAGACCGCGAGCGCCAGCGTCACTGGAAGCGCAGGGTCGGCCGGGAGTTCGGCTACCAGGTTCAGACGCACCTCGCTGCTGTCCTTGGCCAGCGTGACGGCGGCGACCTCGGCGTGAAAGACGCGGCCGCCGGCGACCACGTCGGCCTCCATCCCCGGCTGAGCGCGCAGCACGCGCGCCATGTGCTCGGCCTGCGCGCCCACGAGGGTGGCGGTCGCCTCATCCCAATGCTCGGCGATCCAGCGGCGTCGGGTCATAGTCTTGCTCCCTGCATGGTCTTTGCTCTGAGTTTATCGCGGTTCTCCAACTGGCGTGGGGCAGGGCGAGGCCTCAGCGCAACGTCTTCCTCGTCCAGGGCCCCACGGGCGGGTTCTCGCCGGTGGGGAAGAATGCGCCATCCGCCGCGGCCAGCAAGCCCTTCCGCGCCTCGCGGGAGTTGGAGAACCGCCGTAATCTTTTCCCCAAAACACTGAGGGGAACGCTTTGCAGCGTTCCCCTCAGTGTTGCCTTTTGGGTTGGTCGATCCGCTACTTCTTCTTCGCAGCCTTCTTGGTTGCCTTCTTGGCTGCTTTCTTCGCGGGTGCCTTTTTCTTTGTTGCCATTTGCCTATTCTCCCTTTTCGATGGGTTGCATCGATTCTGCAATCGTTACATTGCAGTTGAAGAATGTATAGATTCATGCATCGACAATGTCAAGAAAAAAACGCAGGATGAGTGGAAAAATAAGCAACAATTTTTTTGGGGAGCGCGGCCGTGGAGGGATGCGCGGATTGAAATAACGCGGCGCCGGAGCAGAAGCGAAGGCGAGGGCGGCTGCAAACGAACGCGAAAAACGCGGCGCGCGGCGCGACGAGAAGAGCCTGCGCATACGCATGCAGCCTTTGCGGAGACGGCTTTCAGGGTTTTATTGCCGGCGCCGCCGGGATTGTCACTGCGGCGAAGATGGGCTGGAGAGCGGTACAATGCCCTCGTGCTAGGGGGGAGGCTTCCATGCGAAGGCATTGGGTAAAAATCGTTTTGGCCGCCGTTGCGCTGGCCGTTCTTGTGCTTGTGGCGCTGCCGTTTTTCATCAACGCCGACACCTTTAGGCCCATGCTCGAGGAGCAGCTATCGAACGCACTGGGGCGGCGGGTGACGCTGAGCCACTTGAGCTTTTCGCTGATCTCCGGCAGCCTGGTGGCGAATAACATCGCCATCGCCGACGATCCGGCGTTCAGCACGTCGCCATTTCTCCAGGCCCGATCTTTTCAAATCGGAGTGGAGGTTATGCCGCTCATCTTTCACCGCCAGGTGCACGTCACCGATCTGAAGGTGGACTCGCCGGCCATTCGCTTGATCCAGGCTCAGAACGGTAAGTGGAACTTCTCGAGCATCGGCGGCGCGGCGGCGGGGCCGGCAAGCAGCCAGCCGGGCGCCATTCCCAACTTCACCGTGGGCGCACTTGCGATCAACGATGGCAGCGTAACGGTCTCGTCGCTGCCGGCCACGGGCAAGCCGTTCGTGTACTCCAAGGTCAACCTCGAGGTGCATCAGTTTTCGCTGGCGAAGTCCTTCCCCTTCCAGCTTTCCGCCAGTCTGCCGGGCCAGGGAACCCTCCAGCTCAGCGGGGCCGCCGGGCCGCTGGCAAAAGAGGATGCCTCCAACACGCCGTTCCACGCCAGCTTGGAGGTCAAGCATCTGGACCCCGTGGCAGCGGGGCTTGTGGACCCGAGCAAGGGCATCTCGATGGTGGCCGATATCAACGCCAACGTACAGTCGAACGGCAGCACCACAGTGAGCACCGGCAAGATCGTGGCCGCGCACCTGCAACTGGCGCGCACCGGATCGCCGGCTCCGCAGCCGGTGCACATCGATTACTCGATCTCCAACAACTTGGATGCGCGCACCGGGCAGATCTCCGACCTGGCGATTCATACGGGGGCGGTGACTGTGCATGTGACGGGAGGGTACCGGCTAACGCCGCAAGCCGTGGTGCTGGACCTGCGGCTGGCTGCGCCTAGCCTTCCCGTGGATCAACTGGAGGCGTTGTTGCCGGCGTTCGGTGTGCAGCTCCCCAGCGGGTCGTCGCTGCACGGCGGCACGCTGACAGCCGACCTTGCCATCAGCGGGCCGGCCACCGCCGCCACCATTACCGGACCGGTGGAACTCGACAATACGCAGTTGGCCGGGTTCAACCTCGGCTCCAGCATCCAGGGGTTGAATCCGCTGGGCGGAACGAGCGGCGGAACGGCCATCCAGACGCTGCGCGCCAATGTGAACTCGTCTCCGCAGATTTCCAGGTTCAGCAACATTCTGGCGTCGGTTCCGGCCATCGGAACCGCGACAGGAAGCGGCAGCGTTTCTCCTTCGGGGGCGCTCAACTTCAATCTGACCGCCAAGCTGAATACGTCCTCTGGAATCGGCGCGCTGGCTAACCAGGCCGCTAATTCCGTGGGAGGCTTTTTCGGCCAGTTCCTTCATCGTACCGTGAACAACGGGGTCCCGCTCACGGTAACCGGAACAGCGGCCCATCCGAGGATCCACGCTAACTTAGGCGCCATGTTGCGCTAACTGAGCCGCTCTTATAGAGCGTTCATGCAGAGATCGGTAGGGGCGCCGGTTGAGGAAAAACGCCACGCGGAGGCCGCGCTGCGCCCTCGACCGATCAGAGAACCGCTACAATTTCCGGCACGGCCTATGGCCTGATGGTCATCTTTCCCACCCCGTCGAGATACTGGCTGGCGATGGTAAAGGCCTCATCGATGCGATCCAATGGCCGGGTGTGTGTGAGCAGCGGCCGGAACCAGCCGGGGTGCGCGCGCAGCAGTTCCAAAGCCAGATTCGTTTCGTGGTTTGACCGGCGCACGTTGAAGATGGTGAGCTCCTTGCGCCGCATGGCCGGCCCGTTCATCGATACAGCGGGCGTGGAATGAATGCCAGTGAGTACGACGCGGCCGGCATTGCAGGCGAGTTGAATGGCTTGATTCATCGTCTGTTCTCCGGCCGCGCAGTCGATGGCGCAGTCCACGCCGCGCTGCCCTGTGGCGCGGAGAATCTCTTCTGCGGCTTCTGCGGGTTCGAGCGCGGCCTCCGCGCCGATTCCGCGGGCCAACTCACGCCGGTGAGCCAGGGGTTCCACGGCCCAGATGCGTCCTGCGCCGGCGGCACGCAGCGCGGCGATGGTCAAAAGCCCGATGGGCCCTGCGCCGATCACCGCTACGCTTTCGCCCAGACGGATGGACGCCAAGCGGGTAGAGTGGATGGCAATCGCCAGAGGCTCGTGCAGAGCGGCTTCGTCGAACGGCATCGCGGCGGGGATGGGACGGAAGTTGACGGCGGGCAGATTGATTCGTTCCCGGAAAAAACCCAGATGATGAGGGTTGCTCAGAAAACGGATGTTTGCGCACACGTTGTGGCGTCCGCTCAAGCAGAACTCGCAGTGATAGCAATAGAGCGCAGGCTCCAGCGCCCCGCGGTCGCCCGCAGCCAGCCCGGTGACGCCGGCGCCGGTCTTCACGATGGCGCCGGCGGGTTCGTGGCCCAGCAGCATGGGGTAGACGTTGGCAGTGCCGCCCACCGCGCCTTCGGTGTAGGCGTGGAGATCGGACCCGCACACGCCCACCGCCTCAATCCGAACCTGCACTTCGCCCGGACCGGGATCTTCAATGGGCATGTCAGTCAGCCGGAATGTTCGTGGAGAGACAAGTTCTGCGGCGCGCATCGAATGCTCCTCTTCAGAGACGATACCGCATCCGCGGGCGGAAGCCATAAGCGCGCAGGCCGAGGCTGCCGCGGCGCGCTGCTGCGCTGTGGCAGCCAACCCCAAGATCACCGTGAGCATCGCCGCCGGGCGCAGGTTCGCTAATGCAGGTCGCTGGTCCGGTACGGCAGCCCCGTGTCGGGCCAGTGGTCCGGCTGGGCATCCACGTTCGGCGCTACGGCCACGCCGTCGAACGCTGCCGGGGCTACAGTGACGTTCCAGCCGTCGAACACCACCAGCGCATCCTCGCCTTTGAAATCGCTCCGCGCGGCTTTAATCGTAATGGTCTCAGTTTGGTTGGGGACGAGCGAGACATAATTGTCGCTGTAGAATGCGGGCAACACGCGCTGGCCCGATTTCCGCCGCAGTTGCAAGTGCGCCATCAAGGCGATGTTCCGCGACGGATTGTGCAGCGTGACCGTCACCACGCGCTCGCCGCCTTCGTCTTTACACTCCGCCTTGGCTTCCAGGGTCACCATCGGAAGCTGGTTGAGGGCCGTCAGATTGCCGCGGTGATCGGGCTGGGCGAGCCAGTAGAAATTGCTGGAGACGAGCTTCCCCGCGCTGTCCCGCAGATCGAGCTGGAGAAAGTAGACCGCGGACAACCCGGCCGGAAACTTGACCGGGCCAAGATCAGTGGCGGCCTCGGGCGCGGCGGTGAACTTGGTCTGGTGCTGGGCGGCCAGTGAGCCGTCGAGATCGTAGATGGAGACCTGCGCGGTCGCATCGCTTACCGGTGTGGGCAGGTTGTCGATCACTTGCAGCTCGCCATTGGCCTGGTTGAACTGGATGTGCACCAGCTCCGAGGCGTGCATCACGGCAAAATACGAGGACATCGGCTCATAGTCGTAGTCATAAATCTGCCATACGAAGCTGGGGTGAGCGGGATTGCTCATCCAAGTGATGACCGCCGTGGTGGGATGGAACATCTCTGCGTTGCGCCCCTCGTACATGGCGCGGAAGGCCTCGTAGTTCGCCAACTGCGCCTTGCGCACGAAGTCGGCGAGGTTGCGGAAGGGCCCGTAGCGAGCGGCGATCTCCGCGGGGTAATCCTGCGCGCCAGAGTTGCCGCGCGCGAAGTCGTGCTCGGCCCAGTCGTCGTTGATGGTGTTCCAATCCTCGCGCGGCATCATGGCTTCGATGGATTCGAGCGTAGGGATGGATACGCTGCCGGTTTCGGTCTTGAAATAATCGCCGTCGATCTTGTAGAAATCCCGAGGCCGGCGCCAGTCGTAAGGCCCGTGCGAACGCACACCGTGTCCAGAGGTTGAACTGGGCTGGTAAAGCCGCGAGGGGTCCAGATTCGCCAGCATCTTGCGCAGCGGCGCGTCGATCTCCGGCGGCGGATTGCCCTCGTTGCGCGCACACCACAACACGATGGAAGGATGGTTGCGAAAGCGCAGAATCTTGTCCCGCACGTTGGCCAAATACGTGGACACGTCGTCCGGATCAGGCCCATCGGAGGGATTGGGCTGGAAAAACTCGTCCCAAACCAGAATGCCGTACTTATCCGTGAGATTGTAGAAGTCCTCGCTGGTGCTCTGGCCCACCCAGTTGCGGATCAAGTTCAAATGCGCCAACTGGTGCAGATGGATCAGCACATCGAGCCGCGCCCGCGGGATGCGCTTGAGGGCCTCGTCCAGACCCCAGTCGCCGCCGCGAATGAAGATGGGCACGCCGTTGACGGAGATGGTGAGGGTATTCGAGCCGGGAACAGAGTAGGTGATCTGGCGGACTCCGAAGCTCACGTTCTGCGCGTCTGAAACCTCACGCCAAAAGATCGCGCGCCGGGTCTCAAAGCTGAGATGGAGCGTATACAAATTTTGCGCGCCGTAGCCGTTCGGCCACCAGAGGCGCGGATGCTCCATGTGCAACTGGGGCGTGTTCTTGGCATCGAAGGTCACGGACTGCGTGCTGTGCGGCGCCAGCACGACGATTCTCTTGAACGCGATGTTTCCGATACTTCCCCGCAGTTCGCCTTTCACCTGTTTGCCGCTGACGTTTTCCACCGTAGCCTGTACGGTCACATCGGCGGAATCGGTTCGAGGCAAGGGCAGGTCAGTGGTCACGTAGGGATTCTTCACCACTACAGGCCCGGTGGCCGACAGATAGACCTTTTGCCAAATGCCCGTGTCGCGGTCGGGAATCGTCGGCAGCCAGTCCCAGCCGATGGTGGAGAAAAACGTCGGCCCGTCGATGGCGCTGATGCCGCCGTTGGGGCCGATGCCAGCGCGCAAGGTGTGTACATGGGGGGCGCCGGGATGAGGCTGGGGCGCGATGAGCACGGCCACTACCGCGGGTTTGCCGGGCTTCACGTCGGCGGTGATGTCGAAGATGCCGCGGATGAAGGCGCCGCGAATCGTCCCCGCTTGCACGCCGTTCACCCAGACATCGGCGGAAAAGTTGATCCCCTCGAAGTTGAGCCATACGCGGTGGTTTTTATACGATTTGGGAACCGCGATCACCGTCCGGTACCAATAGGAGGAGTGCGCCAGGCTCTCGGGAATCTGAAGGATATTTTCTCCATACAGGGGGTCGGGATACACGTGGTCGTTCACCAGCGAGGTGAGCACCGTGCCGGGAACCGTGGCTGCGTACCAGCCGCTGGGGTTGAAACCGGCGCTGGAGATCTGCGCGCCGCTTGCGGGCGTCTTGGCCGCGTACTGCAACTGCCAGCCCGTAGACAGCGCCACAGGTTGGGGAAGGCTTGGCCTGGCCGCGGCGCACACCGGCGCAAGCAGTGCGGCAACCGGCGCCAAAAGGGAAAACAAAACACGCCCAATTCGATTTTTCAAGGCAGGGTCTCCGGAGTTTCTGAGGGACATTGCGGCAGCTTACGCCGGTCATGGGGATTATAGTCTGTAAGGCCGCCTTTGGCGGCGCGTGGCGCGGGTGTGAACCACAGGCGCGGTCAGAAAGAAATTATCGCAGGCCATGCCGGTCTTCCATCGCCTGAGAATGCCGCGGTCAGCCCCAGTCTTCCGTGGCGTCGATAATGGGATCATGCAGTTTCAGCGTTCTTCCGGCGTCTTGCTGCACATCAGTTCTCTGCCCTCCGGCGGCGGCATCGGCGACCTGGGCCCCGCGGCGCAGGAATTTCTGGCCTTTTTGGCCGCGGCCAAACAGCACGTCTGGCAGGTGCTGCCGCTCGGCCCTGCCGGCTATGGCGGCTCGCCTTATGCGGCCTCCTCGGCGTTTGCGGGCAATCCCTACCTCATCAGCCTAGAAGTCCTGCGCGATTGGGGCTGGATCGATGCCGCTCGCATCGCCGGCCTCGCCGGCGGCAATGGCGCGGCCGATTTCCAAGAGGTGGAACAGCGCAAGCTGCCTCTTCTTTACGAAGCCGCGGACAACTTTCTTGATCGCGGTCTCGACGGCCCCGCCACTGCCCGGCAATGGGAGGAGTACGAAGAGTTTTGCAGCAGCCAGTCAGCCTGGCTCACCGACTACGCGCTCTACGCCGTCTTGCGGCGTGAGTTTTCGACCGGCGCGTGGACGCAATGGCCCGAACCGCTGCGCCGGCGCGATCCGCAGGCCCTAGCCGGTTTCGCCGCCGCGCGCCAACGCGCCCTCCAGCAGGAACAGGCGCTGCAGTTCGCTTTCTCGCGGCAATGGAGCGATCTCCAGCAGGCTGCCGCGGGCAGCGGCATTCGCATCCTCGGCGACGTGGCCATCTTCGTCAGCATGGATTCTGCCGACGTGTGGGCTCACCCTGAACTCTTCGAGCTGGATGAGGAACTCCATCCCATCCGTATCGCCGGCGTTCCACCCGACTACTTCTCGCCCACCGGCCAGCGTTGGGGCAATCCCCTCTACCGCTGGGACGTGCTGGAGGGGCGCGGCTTCGACTGGTGGATCGACCGCATCCGCCGCGCCACTGAACTCTACGACATCATCCGCCTCGACCACTTCCGCGGCTTCGAGGCGTATTGGGCGATTCCCGCCGCCGAGAAGACGGCGGTAAACGGAGAGTGGGTGAAAGCGCCCGGCCGTGCGCTGTTTGGCGCCCTGGAAGCGGCGCTGGGGCCGCTGCCGCTGGTGGCCGAGGACCTCGGCATCATTACTGCCGAAGTTGACGCGCTGCGCATCGAACTCGGTTTGCCGGGCATGAAGGTTCTCCAATTCGGTTTCAGCGATAAGGGCGCGCACATCCACTTGCCCCACCGTTTCACCCCCGCCACCGTGGCCTACACCGGCACGCACGACAACGACACCACCCAGGGCTGGTGGGAGACCGTGAACCAAGCGGAGCGCGAAGCCGTTGAAGCCTACGTTGGGCCGGTGAGCGGCCGGCCTGTGTGGCCGCTCCTGCGCGCCCTCCAAGCCAGTGCAGCCCAAATTGCCCTGGCGCCAGCCCAGGATTTGCTGGAATTGGGTTCGGAAGCGCGCATGAACACCCCCGCCGTTCCCGCCGGCAACTGGACCTGGCGCGCGCCCCTAGGGAGCTGGACGCCGGAACTCGCGGCGCGGCTGGCCGCGCTGGCTGAGGTCACCGACCGCGACAACGATCCTCTGGCCCCGCCGGAAGAAGGTTTGGAGAACGCGCTCCGGTAGCAGCTTTTCGCCGGACCGCAGACCCTCCCGCTCCCCTCCGGGCGCGTCTGCGGTCCGGGAATTCACAAAGGCCTATCGCCGAAAGCAGACAAAATGCTCTACTCTTGCCTGTGAAGCTATGCGCGCATGGATCGGCAAATTCCGCGAAGCTGTTTGGCAGGCCCTTGCCCACGACGTGGTCAACACAGCGAAGGCTGCGGCCTACTCCGCAATGCTGATGATGTTTCCGGCGGTTCTGGTCGTCACCACGCTGGTGGCGCAGCTTCAGGAAGGGCCGACGGTGGTGGGCGAGCTGCGCGCGCTCTTCGAGCAGTTCTTGCCCGCCGACACCCTCGACCTGCTCCAGTCCTACGTTCTCTCCAGCCGCCTCCACTCTGCCCAGGTGATCCTCTCCGCCACCTGCCTCAGCATCTTTGCCGGGTTGGGCGTCATGCTCTCGCTCATGGAGGGATTCCGCCGCGCCTACCGGCTCTCGCCGGAATCGTGGGGTTTTTGGGAGCGGCGCATCCGGGCGCTGCTGCTTGTGCCTATCGTGCTCATTCCCTTGTCGGTGGCCACGATGGTGATTGTTTTCGGCCACCAGATCGAAATCTCCATGGTCGAAGCTGCCGGCCACGAGATGCGCCACATGGTGTTGTTCTTCTGGAGGATGGTGCGCTGGTCGACCGCGGTGGTAACGAGCATGGTGGTGCTTGCCGTCCTCTACCACTTCGGCACCAAGCGCACGGAACGCTGGGTCGGCGTCATTCCCGGGGCCGTCGCGGGCACGATCATTTGGTTCCCAGCCACGCTGGTTTTTGGCTGGTGGGTCACGCGCGATGTGAACTACTCCCGCTTCTACGGCTCCTTTGCCGCCGGAATCGCCACGCTGGTCTGGCTCTACATCACCTCTTTCAGCGTGCTGCTGGGAGCGGAACTGAACGGCCTGCTCTATGCGGACC
>JAJYZC010000037.1 GCA_021800255.1 Acidobacteriota bacterium | reverse complement strand
GCGCGGCTGGCCGCAGTGCGGCCAGATTATTTCTCGGTGACGCATGGAGCCGGCGGCTCGAACCAGGAGGGCACCTACGAAACGCTCATGGCGGTGGTGAAGCACACCGGGGCGGAGGCGGCGCCGCACCTGACCTGCGTGGGTTCGACGCGCTCGCACATCGCGGCTCTGCTCAACCGTTACCGGGAAGCGGGAATCAAGCGGATCGTAGCCCTGCGCGGCGACCTGCCTGCCACGGCCATGAACCCGTCCGCGCCCGGTGATTTTCATTACGCCAACGAACTGGTCGCCTTCATCCGCGAGACGCACGGAGATGCGTTCCAGATCGAGGTCGCTGCTTACCCTGAGATGCACCCGCAGGCGCCCAGCCCGGCCGTGGACTTTGAAAACTTCCGGCGCAAGGTGGAGGCCGGCGCGGACGGAGCGCTGACGCAGCTCTTCTACAACGCCGATGCCTACTTCGATTTTATGGAGCGGTGCGCGAAGGCGGGCATCCGCATTCCGGTTGTGCCGGGGATCATGCCCATCACCGGCTACGCGAATACCGTGCGCTTCTGTTCGGGCTGCGGGGCCGACCTGCCGCGCTGGGTGCGGCTGCGGCTGGAAGGGCTTGAGAACGACAAAGAGGCGCTCAAGGACTTCGGGCTCGGCGTGGTCACGAGGCTGTGTGAGACGCTGCTCAAAAACGGCGCGCCGGGCCTGCACTTCTACACCATCAATCAATCCGAACCTACGCTGCGGCTGTGGAACAACCTGGGGCTGAACGCCCGAAGGTGAGACCGGCGGATAACAGCGAAGATTCTGAATCAACGGAAGCTAGGGGATCGCGTGACTCCGCTTTGTCGGGCAGGTGGCCCGGTCACCAACCGTAAAGGGACGATGTGAATCCGATCAAGCTGTGCGATCAAGCTGTGCCCCGTTCATCACGTACTTTGCGATGAGCGGGAAAGGGTTGGGTTCGTGGTCTCTTACTCAAAACGCAAAGAACGCGTTTTGAATGGGGCACCGCCAATCATCACCTCCAATCATGCGATCAGGAAGGGTGCTACATTTGAGCGGGCTACCTGGCTAATCTGCCGCGTGCCGGGTGCGCCCGTTCACGCGGGCAAAAAGCCTCCACACGGAACTGCGCAGCAGCCGCGTCTGCTCCGCCTTGAGGGCCCGGTAGGATCGCTCGACATAGAGGTCGAACTCCGGCGGCCAGCCGATGGTGGAGCGGCTCTCGGAGTAATTCCCATCGGCCCACTTGGCCAGCACAGCCTTATAGCCCACTACGTGAGTCACAAAGTCCAGCAGGCAGCGCGGCATCTCCTCCTCGATGATCAGATGCGCATTCTCAATGATGATCTTCTCGCGAACATCGTTGAGAGGCATGAAGATGGTGGTCATCCACAGCACCCACTCCTTCATCTCCGCGTCGGTGATGGGATGGCACTGGGTCTTGCCCTGCTTTTCGAGCAGCGAGCGATAGGCGATGTTTCCGGCGACCGTGGCCACGTAGAGCGGGCCATAAAACTGATTCAGACGGCTGTTCACCAAGCTCAGGCGATCGGCGCGGCGGGCCATCATGCGCGTGCCCAGAAAGGTGACGAGGTAGCCGGCAAAGGCCAAAACAATCGTGAGAATGGCCGCATTTTGCAGAAAACTTGGAATGAAGATCGACGATGTGTCCATGCGCGGGTAGCCTTGCCGGAAAGTATACGCGGAATGGAGCCAGATGGAAGCGTGACCGTCGAGGCTGCGGCGCGCGCCATTGAGTTTTCTGGGCAAACGAAAAGCCCGCTCATTGAACGGGCTTTAGCGTCAAATCTCTGGTAGCGCTACCGGGAATCGAACCCGGGTTTTAAGATTGAGAATCTAGCAGCGCAGCAAGTGGATTCAATCGCTTACAGCCAATTGTGACCGGACTGTGTACCGCCGTGTGTACCGGATTCATCAAATCAGCCTGTTTTTCTGTTACAAGCAGCCAATCGGCGGCCGGCACCCGCAAGTCTCTGCCTGCATCAAAACAATAGCGTAACTGTAGCTTGTGGGCTACAATACCTCTGTGATCGAGATTCAGGAAACTGACACCTTCTCAGACTGGTTGCAAGCGCTTCGGGATGGTCAGGCAAAGGCGAGGATTGCAGCCCGTGTGCGTCGTCTGGCCTTCGGTAATCCCGGCGACGTGAAACCAGTTGGGGAAGGCATCAGCGAGCTTCGGATTCACTATGGGCCGGGCTACCGGGTGTACTACATCCAGCGCGGGGCAGTGCTGATTCTCCTGCTCTGCGGCGGAGACAAGAGCACCCAGGACCGGGACATTCAAACAGCCAAACGGCTGGCAAAGGAAACGGAATGAGCACAGTCAAAATCAAACCGTTCGATCCGGCAGAGTACCTTGACGACAGCGAATCCATTGCTGCCTACATGAGCGAGGCACTGGAGAGCGAAGACCCGGCGTTTATCACAGACGCGCTCGGCGTCGTGGCCCGTGCCCGTGGCATGAGCGAAGTTGCGCGGGAAGCCGGAGTGTCACGGGAAAGCCTGTACCGCGCTCTGAGCACAGACGGCAACCCAGAGTTTGCCACCGTGCTGCGAGTGGTGCGGGCGCTGGGGCTGCGCCTGTCTGCCACTCCGGTACAGCAAAGGAAGTCTGCCTAAGCCGCGGATTTCGCCGGAACCTACTGTACCGCCCCGCTCGCTTGCAGGAATGCGGCGGGGTGTCCGCAGCGACACTGGGCCGAAAGCCGGAATCCCTGCTCCGTTTCGCGCGAACAGCGGCCAATCAGCGCGAATTGACTCCCGTATCGCTTAACGATACACTAGGAACGTGATTAAGAGCTTCGCCCATAAGGGGCTGGAGAAGTTTTTCCGCAGCGGTTCACTGGCCGGAATCCAGGCGAAGCACGCCGAGCGGCTGCGCGTTCAACTGCTCATGCTCGACAATGCCCGCAGGCCGGAAGACATGAACGCTCCGGGATGGCGGCTGCATCCCCTGCGCGCGAACCTCAAAGGCCATTGGGCCGTGATGGTCAGCGGCAATTGGCGTCTTACCTTCCGTTTCAAGGGCGAAGATGCAATTCTGGTCGATTACCAGGACTACCACTGAGAGAGGAAAGCGATATGCGTATGCACAATCCCCCGCATCCCGGCGCTGTGATCCGGGAGTATCTCGGCGAGATGAGCGTTGCGGCAGCGGCAAAGCATCTGGGCGTGGGCCGGGTCACGCTGTCGCGTGTGCTCAACGGCAAGGCCGCCGTTTCGCCGGAGATGGCCGTGCGCCTCGCCCACGCCTTTGGCACGTCGACGCCCGGGGTTTGGCTGGGGATGCAGGCCCAGTACGACCTGTGGCAGATCGAGAAACGGAAGCGGATCAAGGTTGACCCGCTCCCGCACTTGCAGCACGCCTGAAACCCTGTTCCCACTGGCTGGAATTGTCTATTGGACCGCTTCGCTCGCTTGCGGGAAGGCCGCGGCCAGCCCCTCAGCCACATTTCGCGTCTGGTACTCGACAAACTTTCCGAACCCGGCAGCAACGTGCGTCTCTGTGACGTGGATGTAATACCGGGCGGCCACTGCGGGCGAGCTATGCCCCATCAGGCGGGCCAGCGTGAAACGGTCCATGCCGGACTGCGCGGCGCGGGTTCCGAACGTGTGACGCCAGCAGTAGAATTCAAAGCTCGCCAAGCCCGCATCCTCGATTGCCTTTTCGTGGGGATGCTGCATGGAAACGATATGCCCCGAGATGCCGTCACCCGGAAACACGAATGGGGAAGGGTTCACCTTGCCGTCAGCGGCCTTCCAGCGCCTCTGTAGCACGTCCGCAGCGCGCGGGGTAAGGGGAAGGCTTCGCTGTGCGCTGTCCGTCTTGCCCTGGCGAACGTGGATACCCGTCGTGCCACTGGGCGAGGGCAAGGTTTCGGGTGTACGGCAAGGCTTCTCAATCGCTGGACCTGAATCACGACGGCGAGCTGGCAGTTAAGCGGGTGATTGCGGACTTGTAAGACACCGTGGCGGGAAATGTCGGGAGTACCGCTTAAATGGGGCCGGACCACTGTGTACCAAACTGTGTACCCCGAAACGCGCCATTGTGACCAAACACGCGCTAGGACGATTTCAACCCAAACGAAAAGCCCGTTGATTTAATGGGCTTTAGCGTCAAATGGCTGGTAGCGCTACCGGGAATCGAACCCGGGTTTTGAGATTGAGAATCTCACGTCCTAACCCCTAGACGATAGCGCCTTTGTTCCGAACAGCTTACATTGATAAGTCGACCTTACTGTCCAATTTACTATCCAATCTGCTAGAACCCGATTTCACAGACGCACGCACAATCCGGCCGAAAATCTCTTCGCCCGCCTGGCAGCGGGAGGGATTCAGCGCAACATGGAAAACCACTACGAACATGCGGTCAACCTTAATCAGTATCTCCGGTTGAACGGAAAATGGCAATTCGTTCCCGTCGTCAAAGAGAACGGTAAACCCAATCCGAAGCCGGTCCTGATCGACGGCAAAGCGGTCATCCCCAAGGGTGATGTCTTCAATCTCGATTGGCGTGAGGATGGCAAGCGGCGCACGCGGCCTGCCGGCACTTCGCTGCGCCAAGCCCTCAATGCCTGGCATCTTCAGTCAGGTATCCGCACCGGCGAAATCGAACCTGAAGAGGATCCCGATGACTCCGGCGAAGGGCTCTCCATCGATTAGGCCATCGAGAAATTCTTGGTCGAGGTCAAGGCAACCAACGGCGCACGCACCTACAGGGAGTACCGGCATCCCCTCGATTTTTGTTTACGAGGTTGGCTCCGTTAGCCGCGTTGGAGCCATTGCCTGCGCCGTCCCTCCCGTAGTGGAGGGCCGGAAAATGGCCCAGGACAAGCGCAGCGCAATCCTGGGAACGTGCGCACGCCCGGCAGACCAGCCCCGCAGGGGCGGCGCAATCCTCAGCCAGTTCCTCATGCGCCGTTCGTGCGATTTCCCTGCCCGCCGGTGCCCCATGGAGAGCAAACACGCTGCCATTTTGTTCAGAACCTGTACCGCAGCGCCAACTGCATCAGCCGCGGCGCCATGGCGTTCACCGCATGGCCAAACGTCCCGCTGGAGATGTTGCCGTCAACTGCGGCCGGACCGAAAAACTGGGTGTGGTTGAAGGCGTTGAAGGCTTCAGCGCGGAAGGTAAGGCTGCGGTTCTCCCGCATCTGGAACTGGCGCATCACTGCGGCGTCGAGGTTCTCCATCCCCGGCCCTGAAAAAAATCTCCGCCGCGCGTTGCCCATGGTTCCCAGCGCGGGCAAGCTGAACTGGCTGGCGTCAAACACCGCCGCTCCGTTGCGCGGATTGGTTTTCAGGTGGAGCGAGCCGCCGCTCCACTCCGGCGTGTCCACACCTTCGTTGTTGATGCCGTCGGGAATCGTGCCCAGCAGCGAGGTATCGTTGTTGTTCATGAGCGTCACTGGCAATCCCGAAGTCAGCCGCGCAATCCCGGAGACTGCCCACCCCATTTCCAGGCGGCTCGCCCACCCCTCTGTATCCCTGTGCTTGGGAATCTGGTAGCGAAAGCTGGTCACGAAGTTGTGCCGCATATCCCAGGCCGAAAGCCCCCGGCTCAGCGAAGGATCGACGGGGTTCACCTGCTCCGGCAGCCCTGCCGATTGATCGATGGACTTCGAGTAAGTGTAGCTGGCCAGCAACTCCATCCCGTGGGAGCGATGGTTGAGCGTGGCTTCCAGGGCGTTGTAACTGGAGTTGGCGATCGTCCGCTGCAGATCTACGCTGCCGAACTCCGGCCCGAAGATGGTCCGCGCCGCCTGCTCGTTGAACGGCCCGCACTGCGCCACGCCCAGGCTCAGGCACAGCGCCGGATTGGCCGGGTTGGCTTCTTCGAGCACCAGCAGATGGTGCGAAGAGGTCCCCACGTAGCTCACAGTCGCCAGCGTGTCTGCGCTCAACTGCCGTTGTACGCTCACCATCCAGTGCTCGGCGTAGGGCGTCACGTCGCGCGGATCCACCGCCGGAATCCCCATGAGCGGGTCGAACTGGCTCCAATTCACGGTGGAGTTTGGATGCGCGCGGCTAGCGCCGAAGGCCACATGTTGCAGCGGAAACCGCTGTCCCACGGTCGCGCCCGTCGCCGCCTCAGTAAACGGCGAGGCGAACAGCGGCGGCGCGGCCGAAGTATACGTGTACCCGTAAGGCGGATTGGCGCTCATGATCCCCGCCGACAAACCCTCGTAGGCCGTGTAGTACATCCCATAGCCCAGCCGGATGCTGGTGGCGCCCGCCGGGCCAAAAATCTTGTCCAAAAGGCTGCCCCGCGCAGCGGCAGGGCTGGGCGCGTAGGCTACGCCCACGCGCGGCGAAAAGTCGTTGCGCGCCGGCGCCAGCGAGTCCGCCACGCCGGGATCGCCAGGAAACACCAACCCCTCCGGCGCGCCCGGAAAGACCTGGGACTGCTCGCCCGCAACCAGTGTCTGCAACTGGTTGAACTTCTCGCTCCACGGCCTAATCCGATCCCAGCGCACGCCATAGTTCACCGTCAGATGGTTTGTGGCCCGCCAACTGTCCTGCGCAAAGGCCGCCATGTAGAGGTTGCGGTTATAGAAGCTCTGCGCCTGCCCCTGCGTGTAGTTCGAAGCCACGCCCAGCAGAAAGTCGGCAAAATCCACGCCTGTCTCCGTCCCAGTGAAGCTGAAGCTGCCGTTGAAGTAGACGTCGGGGTCCGTATTGATCTGGTCGGCGTGCATCTCGCCGCCGAACTTCAGCCCATGCTTGCCGGCAATCCGTGAAAAGGCATCGCTCACCTCGTAGATGTTCTCGGTCTGGGTCAGCGCTGTCGTATCCACGCCGATGGTGAAATCGTTGAAGGCCACGTTCTCCATTCCCTCGCTCGAGGGCTGCAGCGGAAGGATCCCGCTGAATCCCTGCTCAGCAAGCGTGGGCCCTACCCCGCCGCGCGGCTGGCCTACGGCGTTGGCGTTGCGCATATAGCTCAGGTGAAATTGATCCAGCGCCGTGCCGCCAAAGGTTCTTGTTTCTTCCAGGGTGATGAGCTGCGCCCGTCCGTTCGAGGTGGCGTCGAATCCCGGCACGTTGGCCCCACCGGTTCCAGCCGGATAGGGATTGTCGAGCCAATAGCCGTCCAGAAAGTAGTAGCCGGTGAGCGCGTTTTGGCCGCGGCTCCAGTCCAGCCGCAGTCCACCCTTGTCGTCGCGCAGGGTCTCCGCTTGGTTGGCGGTCTCAAAGAGAGCCGTCCCCACGTTCGGCTGCGGAATCGAGGCCAGCAAATACTTGGCTGGCGCGCACCAGATCGATGGAGGAATCTGTCCCGCAGGAAACACCTGCGCGTAGGGCTCGCCCGCCGTCACCGTCCGTCCCAGTTCAGAGGACAACTGCGCCGCCCAGTAGTCTCCGTTCACGCTTCCGGTCAGCGGGACTTGGCTGAAGTCGCCGCGCCGCTCGGCCAGCGAAGGCACCGCAACGTCGCCCGTGTCAATTCCCTCCGTCAGCCGCGTTCCCTGGTAGTCGCCGAAGAGCATCACGCCTTTGTGAAACGGCTCGCCGCCCAGCGTTGCGCCAAACTGGTTCTGACGGTACGCCGCGCGCACGGAGGAAAAATAATTCCGCGCGTCCAAGCCCGTATTGCGCAGGAATTCGAAGGCGCTGCCATGCACATGCGCCGTCCCCGATTTGGTCGTGACCAGAATCTCTCCCCCGCTCGAATTCCCATATTCGGCGTCGAAGTTCGAGGTCAGTACCCGGAAGCTCTCGATGGCGTCCAGATCGGGCATGATCGACGTGCCCATATTCACGTCTTCTTCTGCATCCGCACCGTTTACCTGGAATCCGTTCGAGTACTCCCGCTGCCCGCTGATCGACAGATCGCCGGGGTTGGCGTCGCCCGAGGGCGGCGTAGAGGCCACGCCCGACATAACCACCGCCCCCGGCTGCGCCGTGTTGACCGGCACAATCCCCGGCTGCACCGCCATCAGATCGGTGAAGTTGCGTCCGTTCAACGGCACACCTTCTATTAGTTTCGCCCGCAACCTCTCGCCCAGTTGCGTGCTCGTGGTCTCGGCTGTCAGCGCATCTGCCGTCACCTCCACGGTCTCGTTGTTTGCTCCCACCGTCAGCGTCACGTTCACAGTCGCGGCCGGCTCTGCCGCGCTCACGGCCGCTTGCCCGTGGTAATCCGCAAATCCGGCGGCCTTCACCTCAATCGTGTAGCTTCCCGGCGCCGGCGCGGCGATGCGAAACCTTCCTTGCCCGTCCGTTTTCACCGTCGCTGCCCGGCCGGCGCTCGCACGTCTCACCGTCACCGCGGCTCCGGGAATTATGGAACCCGTCGTGTCGCGCACCACCCCGCTGATCGCATATCCACCGCCGTTTTGGCCGGCCCAGCCCATCGAGCAAATCCAGTAAAAGAGAAGAAAAACAGATAGAATCCGTTCATTCATCTGAAAAAATCCTCCAAAGTGCGGCTCGTGAACGGTGTCAAGCTGCGAGAAAATATGCATGGCGAAAGAAGGCCACAATATCCGACTGGTTTGGTCTCCGTTTAATTTCAATATAGGATCATTTTGATCCTATATCAATGCTACGTTACCGTATTATGCGATTGCATGGGCTGGTTTAGGATGGCAGGCTATTCCGGGCAGATTCGGGGCCAGGTTTCTAACAGAGAACGCCGCTATTCATCCGCCATCGCGCCAGGCCGGCAGCGGCTACTAAAGGCCGGGTTACCCTCACCTCCGCTGCCAAGCGGTGCCCCATTTGACGTCTTACCGGGTTATGCGTATAAACATGGCCTAAGCAGCATTATTTCCACTCGCACGCCCTGCGCCGTCGCCAATCGTCGCAGCCGCACCGGCGGGAATCAATGGACTGCGGAAATCTATGAAGCAAGGGCAAACATCCGCGGCTGCGAGCCGCAAAAAAACCTCCGCCGCCGGCAGCAAATCTGACGGCCGCTCCAGAGCGGGCGCAGGGCCGGTCTTTCAGCACTACCAGGCGGCCGTACAACTGCTCCAGCAAGGCAAGTACGAAAAGGCGCTGGCCGCTCTTGAAAAGCTGCTTCCTGAGGCCCCTGTGGAGCTGAAGGAGCGCTGCCGCATGTACATCGCCACCTGCCAGCGTCAACTCGAACGTCCGGCGCTCACCTTCCTCACGCCTGAGGAGCACTACGACTACGCCATCTCGCAGTTGAACACCGGCTATTACGAGGAAGCGCGCGAGCAGTTCAACAGCATTCTGGACCGCCATCCCACTGCGGACTACGCCTTTTACGGCTTGGCGGTGCTGGACGCCATGACAGCCCGCGTTCAGGATTGTTTAACGAACCTGGCCCGCGCCATCGAACTCAATCCCAGGAACCGGCTGCAAGCGCGCGTGGACAACGACTTTCAGAGCATGGTCGATGATCCTCGCTTTACCGAGCTGCTGTATCCTGAGGTTCCTTAAGGCCAGTCTTGAATTCTGCGACTCTTGCTCTCGGCGAACCGTCAAAGGCCCTTGCGCCTGGCTTTGAAGTTCCCTCTGCCGTAAGGCCTCTGCGCGTAGTCGCCATCGGAGGCGGAACGGGGCTTTCTACGCTGCTGCGCGGCCTGCGCCGCCATGTGGCTGTTCCCGGCCGGGCCGGCGAGATGCGGGGCCAGATCTCAGACCTCGCCGCGGTGGTCACGGTTACCGACGATGGCGGCTCGTCAGGCCGCCTGCGCCAGGACTTCAATATGCTGCCCCCCGGCGACCTGCGCAACTGCATGGTCGCCCTCAGCGAAGAAGAGGATCTCCTCACTCAGCTCTTCAACCACCGCTTCCGCTCCGGCGACGCGCTCAAAGGGCACAACTTCGGCAACCTCTTTGTCGCCGCCCTCACTGAGATTACCGGCGACTTTGCCTTGGCCATCGAGATCTCGTCGAAGATTCTGGCTACGCGCGGCCGCATCTATCCCGCCACCACGGCCAACACCACGCTGGTGGCGCGCATGGATGACGGCTCGCTGGTGCGCGGGGAAACCAAGATCACCGCCAGCCGCCGCCGCATCGTAGAGCTGATGCTCGATCCTCCCGGCTCCGCTCCGCTGCCCGAGACGCTCGATGCCATCGAGCGGGCGGACCTCATCACGGTCGGTCCGGGGTCGCTTTACACCTCGCTCATCACTAATCTTCTGGTCGACGGGATTCCCTCTGCGCTGGAGCGCGCCCGCGGCCTGCGCGTTTACGTCTCGAACCTGATGACCCAGGCCAACGAAAGCCTCAATCTCACAGCCTCCGAACACATCGAGCGCATCTACCGCCATACCCACGCCTCCATCTTTGACTGCGCCATCGTAAACACCGGCCGGTTTTCGCCTCAAACCCTGGCCCGCTACGCCGCCCAAAGCGCCGCGCCCATCGTGCCCGACATTGAGAAGATCGAGGCGCTGGGCGTGCGCGTGATCGCCGGCGACTTCGCCAGTGAAGAGAATGTCGTCCGCCACGCCGCCGACCGCGTGGCCAGCGCCTTGCTGGAGATGCGGCGGACGGCGCGGCGGGGGTAGTCTTCCTGCGCAACCCACCGCGCATTCCATTCAGTCAACCGGAAATTGAGGCTGCGAAGAGCCTCGGCTGGACATTTTTTCCATATTGATTATATTGATCGTAATGATTATAATGATCGGAGGTGGATGCAATGATTACCGAAGTCAATGCCGTTCATTTCCGCCAGAATCTGGGCGAGATGCTCAGCCAAGTCCAGTACCGCAACGACAGCATTGTGATCTGCAAAGACGGCAAACCTGTGGCGGCGCTGGTTGACGCCGAATCGTTTGCGCGCATTCGCCGGATGAGGGACCGTTTCGATGAGCTGAGCGGCCGGATTGCCGCGGCCTACGCCGATCTTCCTCCCGCTGAAGGGATGGCTGGGATCGACACAGCGGTGGCCCAAGCGCGGCGCGGCTGATGGCCGCTCTCCGCGTGGTGCTGGATACGAGTGTCCTGGTATCCGGGCTGGCGTATCCGGCCAGCATCCCTGGGCGCATTCTGGCCGCGTGGCGCCAGGGCAGTCTTCGAGTCGTTCTCTCGCGGTACATCCTCGACGAGATGATCCGCGTGTTGCCGCGGCTCCCGCGCATCGCTCTGAGCGCGGCGGAAATCCGCGATCTGGCCGACATCTTCATGTTCCTCGCCGATATCGTCGAACCCACCGGGGAAACGGAGAAAACATTGCGCGATGCGGCCGATCAACAGGTGCTGGCGGCTTTTCGCGCGGCGGCGGCTGACTACCTTATCACCGGCGACAAAGACCTGCTGGCGCTGACCGGAAAGTATCCGATTCTTACTCCAGCCGAATTCTGGGCGCGGCACGGGAATTGAACCGCAATTTTTGAGAGGGGCGGAACCAGCTCAGTCTTTCAGGAGACAGCAAGCTCCAGAACTCAGCGGCTGTAGCGGCGGGAATGACCTCGATGGCGTTCGCCAATTGAGCCCCCGTTTTCCTGCTCGATGACAGGTGGCCCGGTCATCAAGATCGCAGTGCTCCGCAAGAGCTGTGCCCTGTTCATCGCGTTCTTTGCGATGAGCGGGCGGTACGGGGCAGACCGGCGGACGGCTTTCGATGCGCAGCCGGGCAGCCACAACACGATCACTCCCCGCAAACGGGCTTCTCGCCGGTAATCCGGCTTGATGGAAGCCCAATCGCTAAATCACTTAATGAGGGCAGTTCGACGAACCTGAGATGCCGAATGCTCACCCTTCCACCGTCCGCTTCAACTGCCCGCAGGCGGCGTAAATATCCCTCCCGCGCGGACGGCGCAAGTACGCCGGAACGCCGGCGGCGATCAGCGTCTCGCGGAAACGCTCCGCGGCTTCGGGCGTTGGAGTTGTGTAGTGGAGATCAGGCCCCGGATTCCACGCGATGAGGTTCACCTTGGCCGGCAGTCCCGTGCGCCGAATCAGGCGCGTCAGCTCTAGCGCGTGTTCAGGCCGGTCGGTGACGCCGCCCAGCAGCACATATTCAAACGTCACGCGCTCGCGCGGCCGCAAGCGCACCTTGCGCACAGCGTCCACCACGGCCTCAATCGGCCACTTGCGGTTGATGGGCATCACCTCGCCGCGGATCGCGTTATTGGGCGCGTTCAGGCTGATGGCCAGCTTCGGCCGCACCTCCGCCGGCTCCTCGGCAAAGCGCTCAATCCCCGGCACGATGCCGGAGGTCGAAACCGTCATGCGCTGCGGGCTAAGGCCCACCTCCTCCACCAGCAGCCGGACGGCAGCCATAAAGTTGTCGTAATTGAGAAACGGCTCGCCCATGCCCATAAAGACCACGTTCACGCGGTCCCGGCCCACCTCCACGCGCTGGCGGTCAAGAACGGCCACTACCTGGCCGGCAATCTCGCCGGCGCTCAGGTTCCGCTCCAAGCCGAGCCGGGCCGTCAGGCAGAACCGGCAGTTCACCGCGCAGCCTACCTGGCTGGAGACGCAGATCGTCGCCCGCCGCCAGCCCCGCTGCGCGCTATCTTCCCCGGTCCCGTTCTGTTCACCCGCTTCGCTGCCGTCGCCGGTTTCGCCGCCGTCGCCCTCCGGCATCCACACGGTTTCAACCATTTGCGGGCCGGCGGCATGGCACTCAATGAGGTAGCGTTCCGTGCCATCCGCCGAGCGGAAGGCCTGCGCAATGGCAGGCCGGCCAACCTGCCAGCCCTCGGCGCCGAGCCTCGCCCGCAGCGCCTGGGGCAGCGCCGTAATCGCGGCAAGTTCGGTAACCCATTGGCGATACATGGCTTCCGCCAATTGCCGGCCGCGCCAGGCCGGCTCGTCCACGGCCGCCATACACGCTTCCAGCGCAGTTGCATCTAAGCCAAACAGAAGCGTGCGGCTCCCTTGGGGCGCGCGGGATGAGTCGAACGGAATGAATGGTTGAGGAGTAAATTCCGCCACGGCTGGGCTCAGGATAGACGATCCTAAACATCCCGCGAAGCCCCACGACCAAAGTCTGTTTCACAACGCAAGCAACAGGTCCAGCGCATGGCTGGTGGGCGCATCAACCGTCTTGGCCGCGCTGCCTTACAATCGAGATTCGAGCCGATGACCTTGACCACTGAGCGCAATCTTCGCCGCACCGTATTGCCGAACGGCCTGATCGTTCTGACCGAGCGCATGGATTATCTGCGTTCCGTGGCGATGGGCGTGTGGATCAAATCGGGCTCCCGCTGCGAAGCGCCAGAGATCAACGGCATCTCCCACTTTGTCGAGCACATGCTCTTCAAGGGCACTCGCTCCCGCTCCGCGCAGCGCATCGCCTGCGAGATGGACTCCATCGGTGGCAATCTCGACGCCTTCACCGGCAAAGAGACCATCTGCTTCAACGTCAAGTCCCTCTCTGACCACGTGCCCGTCGCTCTCGACATATTGACCGATCTGGTGCTCAACCCCGTCTTCGCCGCGCCGGACATCGAGCGCGAGCGCGGCGTCATTCTGGAGGAGATCAAGATCGACGAGGACAACCCGGATGTGCTGGTACATGAGCTGTTCACGCAGAGCTTCTGGAAGGGCCATCCGCTCGGCAAACCCATCCTGGGCACCACAGAGACCGTAGGCCGGCTTGCGCAGAACCATCTCTTCGCCTATCATGCCGACCGCTTCCACGCCGGCAACATGGTTTTCTCTGCGGCCGGAAATCTGGACCACGACCGCTTTGCCGAGGCCGTGGCGGCCAAGTTTTCCTCCCTGGCCGGCGGAGAGGCGCCGCACGATCTCTCTGCGCCGGCGCCCAGCGCCCGCATCCTGCTGCGCAACAAAAAAGCCCTCGAACAGGTCCAGATTTGCCTGGGTGTGCCGGCGCCGCCCATCACCGACGACAACCGCTACGCCGCCCTCATCCTCAATACTGTTCTCGGCGGCGGCATGAGTTCCCGGCTCTTCCAGACCATCCGCGAGGAACAGGGCCTGGCGTATTCCATCTACTCCGATCTGAGCCCTTATCGTGACACCGGGACCCTCTGCGTCTATGCCGGCACATCGGCTGCCAAGGCCCTGAAGACGGTGGACCTGGTTCTGGCCGAGTTCGCCAAGCTCAAGCAAGTTCCCCTCGGAGAAGAAGAACTGACCCGCGCCAAGGACCAGGTGAAGGGCAACATCCTGCTCGGCCTGGAAAGCTCCAGTTCGCGCATGGCCAACCTGGCTCGCCAGGAGATGTACTTCCACCAGTTCTTTAGCGTGGAAGAGATCGTCGCCCGCATCGATGAGGTGAACGCCGAGCAGGTGCAAGCCATGGCCCAGCGGCTCTTCGATCCGGCACGCATCGCCGTCACCCTTTTGGGCCGTCTCGACGGCGTAAAGCTCAGCCGGTCGAAGCTGGTCTGCTGAAATCGCATCCGCTCTTCAAACCACGTACCCGCCAGCGCAGTCACGAAGCCGGAAGCAGAAAATCCGCAAAGACGAAGCTGTCGCGGGTTACGATTTCTCCGTTGGCAAGCGGGAGCGGCGCCGTAAACATGGGGCCGGCGTAAACACAGGTGTGGAACTCCCCCCGCTCGCCGCAGGGGTCGGTCGAGGGCGGAAAATCGCGCAGCAAGTTTTCGTCGAACTCGCGGCCGGCGAAGGCGGCGGGCAACTGCTTCGTATCCACGCAGGAGATACGCGCGCGCAAGCCCGCGGCGATCATCTCCTTGGCCAGCGCATCGGTGGGAATCCGCCACAGCGGAAACAGCGGCTCCAGCCCCGTAGGCGCGAGCTGCCGCTCGCGGTACGCGCGTACATCCTCAAGGAACAGGTCGCCAAACGCCACCGCGCCGATGCCTTGGTCCGTCGCGCGCTGGCAGATCTCGGCCATGCGCTGTTCGTACACCTCGTTGGGACAGGGCCAGGGCAGCGGCACCTTCCACAAAGGCAGTTGCGCAGCCGCGGCTTGCGCTTCCAGCACCGTGCGCCGCACCCCGTGCATGGCCACGCGGTCGAACTCCGCGTTGACCGTCGTCAGCAGCCCGCAAATCTCGATGGCCGGGTCGCGGCGCAGCACATACAGCGTCCAGGCGCTGTCTTTGCCGCTGCTCCACGACAGGAGTACGCGCTTCATAGAGCCATCATAGCCGCCCGCGCCGCTCATCGTTCGCGCCACGCCGCAGCTTTACGGTCTGCGCGCCTTAAAGCCTGCTGAGAGCGCCGGCGCAGCAGCTAAGAAAGGCTGAAAGCTGCTTTTTGAGCGCCCTGTTTCGCTGCTGCGTCTGTTCGGTGTACCATTTTCACGAATGGACCTGAGCCTTCCGGTCCGTTCCATGAGGCGCTGGAATTCCATGAATCGCACGCTTTCGTTCTTTCCCGTCAGCGGCAGTACCGCTGCTCAATTCCCGTCAACTCCGGGCAAGACGGAGCGCCGGTCCTGCGGGGATCCCGCTGACAAGTCTCCGTCTATGAAGCAGAACGGCTTCACGCTGATGGAACTGTTGATCGTCATCGCCATCATCCTGATTCTTATGCTGATGGCTATCCCCACCTTCGGCACGCTGAAGAAGAGGGCCAACGAGACCTCGGCCATCAATTCTGTCCAGGCCATCACCAAGGCTGAGATTGAGTACGATTCCACGTATCCGGCCAACGGCTACGCCTGCTCGCTGACGGCCTTGGGCGGCGACCCCAGCAAGGGCCCTCCCACGCCGGACGCTTCGCAGATCCTGAATGGTGATCTGGTCTCGGGCTTCAAGTCTGGCTACATCTTCAAGATCGGCGACTGCACCAAGGTTTCCGTCAACGGCACCGATCGCGTGACCGGCTACACCGTCACCGCGATTCCTCAGACTGTCGGCAAGACCGGCGACCGGGGCTTTTGCAGCGACCAGTTTGGGACCATCAAGTACGATCCCAAGGGCGGCTCCGACTGCACCCAAACTCTGCAATGAGGGCCCTTGCGCCTCTGCGCCCCGGCGGCCTTCTCCTGGCCGCCGCATTCATAGCCCAGGCTTTGCTGGCGCAGGCGCCGGCTCTCTCCGCAAAGCAGCTTGCCGCGCGCGTCGACCGCCATTACAACCATCTGCGCACCCTCCAAACCGCATTCACTGAGACTTACCAGGGCATGGGCATGGAGCGTACAGACAGTGGCACGCTGCTCCTGGAAAAGCCCGGCCGCATGAAGTGGGAGTACGACTCGCCTCCCGGCAAAATTTTCCTTCTCGACGGCAAATACGCCTGGTTCTACACCCCCGGCGATGCCCAGGTGGAACGTATCTCCGCCAGGCACCTCAATGACCTGCGCTCTCCGTTGCGCTATCTGCTGGGCCACACCGAACTGGAAAAAGAGATCTCCAACTTGACTATGACGCCGGCGCCCGGCGGTTGCTTCACCCTCGCCGGCCAGCCCAAGGATGCGCAAAATCGCATCGCACACGTGGCCCTTATAGTCACCGCAAGGGGCGTTATCACCGGAATCTCCATCAAAGATACCGGCGGCGCGCTCACCCGCTTCACCTTCACCCATGAGCAGCCCGGCGCCGCTATCCCAGCGGGAACCTTCCACTTCACGCCGCCGCCCGGAGTACCCGTCGTCAACGGGCCGCCGCCGGTGTGATCGCCAGAGCATCCGCGATACAAGCAGGCCTTACGGCGCGCTCTCAGAATGCCTCCCCGGCGATGCGCGCAGCAGCGGGCATCGTGAGATCGCTCACCAGGGGCGGGGCGGGCTGATGCGGCCGCCGCTGGTTTCCCGCCAGGCTTGGCGCATCAGGCGGACCAGAGCCGCCGCTTCGCGTCCGCGCTCGCGCCGGGCAGCCGAGCGGCTGAAGAGATTGCGGAGGCGGCGCAGGGAGTAGAGGCTCTCCTCGAGCCAACGGGCCAGCCAGACCTGCGCGCCGTGGTGCTTGCGGTAGTAGAGCAGGGTGGAGCGCATGCGCCACAGCACCACCTGTGCTTCGGTCTTGGAAAACAAGAGTGAACGGAACTTGCGGGTGGTTTCGCCACCGATGTGGGTAACCACAACATCGGGCCAATAAAAGACGCGAAACCCGGCAGCCTTGATGCGGCGGCAGAGGTCCACTTCCTCGCAGTAGAGAAAGAAAGCCGGATCGAAGAGGCCGGTTTTAGCCAGGGCCTCGCGGCTCAGAATGATGAAGGCTCCCACCACCCAATCCACCTCTGCGGGCTGGTTGGGGTCGGCCCAGGTGCGGTCGAGCGCCCCGCAGATGCGCGAGCGCGGAAAGCGCGCGGCAAGGCCGGCGAGCACGAGGGCGTCGCGCCAGATGGAGTGGAACCTGCGCCCCGAGGGCTGCAAGGCGCCGTCACGGGAGACCAGGCGCGCGCCGCCGGCTCCCACAGAAGGGTTTTCCTCCATGTGGGCGAAGGCGCGGCCGAGGGCGCCGGCGTGAAAGAAGGCGTCGGAGTTGAGCAGCACCAGGTAGCGGCCTTTGGCTGCTTCCATGGCCAGGTTATTGGCCGAGGCAAAGCCGAGATTCACCTCGCTGCGGATGAGCCTGACCGGCACACGAAGATTGGAAAACTCATCTCTGACCATCTCCTGGGTGCCGTCGCCGGAGCCGTTATCGACGACCACAACCTCAGCCGTTACGCCCTGCGGCAAACGGGCGCACTCCTCCAAAAGCGATTGCAGACACTCCCGCAGCAGGTCGCGGACATTGAGCACGACGATGAGGACCGAAAGCTCGTAGTCGTAAGAGGGAAGAATCTCCATAAACGTCCGGCCTCCCGCACCGCCAGCGGAGCACAAAACCTTCGCACCCGGTATGGCGGCCGCCTGCTCCGTTCCATCAGGGATGAATGCTGCGCGATGCGTTAAAAACGCCTTCAGTATAATGCGGGCGACAGTGCGAATAGGCAGCCTTTTATCGCCAGAAAGAAGCAGGGTGAACCACCACTTTTGGGGCATAACGATTGCGCTTCGCGGGAGGGCCAGCGCCGGCGCACAAGTTATGCTGAGAGAGAGCCGATGCGCGTTTTGTGAAAGATTTTGCCGGGAGGATGGCCGCGGGAATGCGATGGGTGCATGGAAACGCGCGGGTGGGACTGGCGGCGCTGGCGCTCCTGGGCGCGGCGGCTTGTTCGTCGAATGGGCGCGGGCAGCGGGCGGACAGCGGAACGGGAAGCGTGACCGATCTGCGCATGACGCGGCAGGTGATTCTTCCCGGCGTGACGCGCCTCGGCATTAACCTGGGCGACCAGGACTACTACGACTCCGGGCAGATGCTGAAGAATCTGCTCTACCGCAATCCCGCCTTCGCGGGGATGAATTACCGCACCATCTTCCACTGCCAGTACGGCGGGCCGGCGCGTTGCGTCGATACGCGGGGAGGGATCAACTTCCCGGCGCACTTCTGGGATGGGGCGGCGTATACCGTGCTGGAGGGATCGGCGGCGGGAAGGCGCGGAACCGTGACGGCGGCCGGACCGGCGGGAGACGGCTACGCGCTGGCGCTCGATTCTGAAGCCAGCGATCCGATCGGCGCTGGAGACTGGCTGGCGGCGGAGAAGCAGTTTCCGGGCGACCCCACGGCCGGATGGTGGCCCACGGTTCGCAGCGGCGGACAGTTAGAGGCTGACCGCGACGATCTGCCCCCGAACCAGCCTGGCCGCCAGGCGCTGCGCATGGTGGCCACAGGCGCGAGCGCGGTGGCGCAGGTGAACTCTTACTTCGATTCCAGCGCCGGCATGACGTTTGTTCCTTTGCGTGGGCGCTACAGGTTGAGCTTCTGGGCCAAGGGGCTTACCGCATCCACGGTGCTGCACGTGCACGTGGGCAGGCTGGCGCCGGGGCTGCGCTATTACCTGAATGAAGATGTGCGCCTGTCGCCGCAGTGGAAACTCTACAGCGAGGAGTTCAGCGCAGAAGAGGTGAACCTGCCGCCCGCGCCGGTGGAAACCGGCTTTTACGTGATGGGCGGATCGCTGCTGCTGGACGACGTGGCTCTGGAGCGCGTAGACAGCGATCCGGCGAACCAGACTGTCTTCCGCGACCAGGTGGTGGAGACGCTCAAGGAGCTGCATCCCGGCGTGCTGCGGATGATGGCCAGCTACGCGGGCATAGGAAGCACGATCGGCAATCTGCTGGCGCCTCCGCTGGCGCGTCTGCGCTCCGGCTATCGCGGCTGGTACAGCCGGGTCGAGGACATTCCGGTGGGGATTCCGGAGTTCCTGGAACTGTGCCGGGAGATCGGGGCCGAGCCGTGGATCGTGGTTCCCACAGCGATGAGCCTGGGGGAAACGCGCACGCTGGCCCAATACCTGGCCGGCGGGCCGCGGACACAGGGCGGCGCATTGCGCGCAGCCGGCGGACAGCAAGCGCCGTGGACGCAGGTCTTCCGCACCATCCACATCGAGTTAGGCAACGAAACCTGGAACTCCGGCTTTCAGGGCGAGTCCATGGAGGACCCGAGCGCCTACGGACGGCGGGCCAACGAAGTATTCACGGCCTTTCGCGCCGCCGCCGGAGCCGCTGCCGGCCAGTTCGATCTGGTGGTGGGCACGCAGGCCGTCAACCCTGGGCGCAACGCCGCGCTTCTGGCCGCCGCGCCCGAGGCTAACTCACTGGCCATCGCTCCCTATCTGATGTACAGCGTCACCCAGTGGGCCAACGACGGCCAGCTTTACGGGCCGCTGCTGGCGCAGCCGGAAGAGATGTCGCGCACGGGCATTGTGGCCCAGACGCAGGCCTCGGCGGGCGGGCGGCAATTGGCCGTTTACGAGGTCAACCTGCACACCACGGAGGGCGACCCTCCGCAAGCGGTGCTGGACCGCTTCACTCCTTCGGCGGCCGCGGGAATCGCCGTCGCGGGGCACATGCTGCGCATGATGCGCGACCACGGCATCCGCGACCAGATGCTCTTCAGCCTGCCCCAGTATGAATTCAAGCGCGCGGACGGCAAGTTAGTCAGGCTGTGGGGCAGTGTAGTGGAGATGGGCGCCAACGGCCGCAAGCGCCCGCAGTTTATCGCCGAAAGTTTGGCCAACCGGGTCATCCGCGGCAATCTGGTTCGAGTGGACGTGAGCGGCCAGAATCCAACCCGCAATCAGCCCCTCGGCAACGATGGAGTTGAGCTCAACGGCGTTCACGAGATCGACGCCTATGGCTTTGAGGATGGCAGATGGCGCGGCCTCATCGTCTTCAATTACGGGCTGCACCAGTCCCGGCAGATTCGCGTCGAAGCTCCCGGTCTGAACTCCCATTCGAGCATCGGCGTGGCAAGAATGGTCAGCCCCGGCCCCGGAGCCACGAATGAGCAAACCGTTCAGGTGAAGATCGAAGAGCAGCGGATGACCGGCACGAAGCTGGTGTTGGCGCCCTGCTCGATGGCCGTGTTGCAGTGGACGCAGTAGCGCAAGAATACGAGTTGCAAGCGCCATAATCACGCCGCGACAGGTTTGCCTGCCATGGTTGCTCTGCGCACTGTCATGAATCGGTTCTTCCGCAAAATTCTGTGGGCCGGGATGGATTGCCGTTTACGGCGATTCTCCGGTTGACTGCGGAGCTATGCAGGCGAAGTTCGCGGCGTGGTGCGGATTGCCCGAACCTTTGTACCGGGCATATTGCGGGTAGGGGCAAAGGAGCTGTGAGCCGGCCTTTTGACGGTGTGAATTCACGGCGAGGATGGTGTTCGGCGCTTGCCCGGTTTCCACCCGGTGATGGGTGAGCCGGATATGGATGAGCCGGATGGAGATTTTAAATGCGCGGCTGGAGCGAACAGAGCAGGCGCAAGGTAATCGCATGAACAGATTTTGTTCGCAATGCTGGCTCCGTTAGCCGCGTTAGAGCCATTGCCTGCACCGTCCCTCCCGTAGAAAGGGTTGGAAAATAGCCCAGGACAAGCGCAGCGCAGTCCTGGGAACGCACTGCGGCTCCGGCAGGCCGCCTGCCTCACATATGGAACGGCTTCTCCTTCGGGAGGATGAACTTCGGCGGGTCCAAATGCCCCCGGTGGCACATTCCGCAAGTCACCGGCGGGGCCGGCTTGCCGTTCTGGCCCGTCACCATGCTGATGGTGCCGCTGTTGATCTTCTGCACCATCTTGTACATCAGCCGCGCCGTCAACTTGTCCTGTTTGGCGTCGGAAGCAAAGTCCAGCTCCGGGCGGCCGAAGCGGTTGAGCCTGTGCGGGTATGCCGCGTGGCAGGTATCGCAGTGCACCCCCAGCGATCCGGCCCACACGTGCATGATCTGCCGGACCTGCAGCCCGGTCAGGTTCTTGGGCAGAACCTTCAAATTTTGCGGCTTGGGGAAGTGAGGCATCCGGTGCGGCGGCCCGCCGGGTGTTGGTTGGGCGGGTTGTGGGGCCTGGGCAACGGCAGCGGCGGCAAACAGGCCCGCGGCCAACAGAGCAACTGCGGCTAATGAGAACAGGGAAGGTTTTTTCAAGTGCGGGGTTTCCTCGCGGATTGGAGTTGTCTTACCTGATGCAGGGAATTCTACGGCGGTCCTGCTGTGCGCGTAAAGCGATTCCCTCTGGCCGGTGCAGGCGAATCCAGCCCCGCATTCCGCTCCATCCGGCGCGGTTTTTCTTCCGGAAACCACTGTAACTGGCGCTTTTTCTTCGCCTCTGCAGCCTTCCGGCGCGCCGTTCGCCGGACCTTAATCTCCGTTCACTCCGCCATTCCGCCGCTCGCTGTTTCCCCCTTGGGGCGCGGCCAACCCATCCTTACCATTGCAAGGTAAGACTTTTGAGCGTGGGGTTATTGTGCCCAACGCCGCATCACACGCAGCCTGGACGTTAACTTCCGTTAGCTGACCTTTTACTTTTAAGGAGATGCACCATGTCTAAAGCCGTCAAGTATGCCGAAAAAGCCGCCGTCTACGCGGCCAAGGGAGCGTGGTTCTTCTACGAGCGGCTGAACCGCATCAGCCCCAACCCCTCCTTCACCCCCAAGTGGAGCGACAAGCCGCTGCTCAAGAGCTGGCAAAAGGAAAAGCCCCCGCTCGGCTGGCCGCGCACCACTGACTCGCTCTGTCCCAAGTGCGTCCCCGAGATTCGCAAACAGATCATCGACGGCAAGCTGCCCCACGAGATCCTTCTGAATGAGAAAGTTGGCGAGATCAAGGCCCAGATCATCGAGCGCGACGGCAAAATCCTGATGGTCAAGGACTGCCCCAAGCACGGCCGCTTCGAGGACGTGATGTCCATCGATCCGGCCTTCTTCAAGCACCTGGAAGAGAGCTTCCCCGGCCGCGACATCCGCGCCCACGGCGCCGGCGACCAGAAGCTGCACAACCACGGCACCTCCACCGTCACCCACGGCCGCGGCTCGGTCCTCACCATCGACCTCACCAACCGCTGCAACATGATGTGCGATCCCTGCTTCATGGACGCCAACCAGGTGGGCTTCGTCCACGAGCTTACCTGGGACGACATCAAGACCATGCTCGACAACGCCATCACCATCAAGCCCAAGCGCCAGATGAGCGTGCAGTTCTCCGGCGGCGAGCCAACGCTTTCGCCCTACTTCCTTGACGCCATCGCCTACTCGCGCAAGGTGGGCTACAACTCCGTCCAGGCTGCGTCCAACGGCATCGAGTTCGCCAAGTCCAAGGAGCTCTGCCGCGCCGCCGCCGAGGCCGGCCTGCGCTATGTCTACCTCCAGTTCGACGGCATCGGCAACGCCGCCAACTCCCATCGCAAGGTCGGCAACCTCTTTGACGTAAAGCTCCAGGCCATCAACAACCTCCACGAGGCCGGCGTTGAGATCGTCCCCGTCACCACCATCGTCAACGGCATCAACAACGAGCAGGTGGGCCGCATCATCCAGTTCGCGCTCGACAACCCCAAGAAGATCAGCTTCCTCAGCTTCCAGCCGGTCAGCTTCACCGGCCGCGACGAGGACATCACCGACGAGCGCCGCCAGGCCCAGCGTTACACCCTCTCCCACATGGCCCACGACATCAAAAACCAGTGCGGCTTCGGCGAGCCGGAGCGCGACTGGTTCCCCATCAGCTTCATGTCCACCTTCACTGACTGGGCCGACTTGGTGCATGGGCCCAGCGCGGAGTGGGGCCAGCTCTGCTGCGGCTGCCATCCCAACTGCGGCATCGGCATGGCCATGATGATCGACAAGGAGACCAAGGAAGCCGCGCCCGTCACCGCCTTCCTGCACATGGACCAGGTGGCCAAGGACCTGGCCAAGGTCAATGACGCCGCCCGCGGCAAGTGGCTTTCCGTGCTCGGCTTCGGTCTCGCGCTAATGCGCAACTACGATCCCTTCCAGGCCCCTACCCACTTCAAGATCACCGACATGCTCAAGAAGATGGACAAGACCTTCAACGCCACCGGCAAAAACTACGGCAGCGTCAAGGGCGACCGGACGATGGAAGACATTCAAAAGCGCCGCCAGGACCGCTGGAACTTCCTGTTCATCGCCGGCATGTGGTTCCAGGACCTGTTCAACTACGACTTCCGCCGCACCGAGCAGTGCATCATCCCCTACGCTACGCAGGAGGGAGAGATCAGCTTCTGCGCCTACAACACCGGCATCGGCTGGCGCAACATCATCGAGAAGATGCACATGACCGCCACCCTCACCAAGTGGTACGACGAGCACGGCCGCCACGAGATCTTCGCCGGCGGCAAGAAGGTGGGCATGAACCAGGTGGGCCACGACCTGGTCCTCAACATGGAGCACGTGAACGCCGAGGCCAACCACACCCTCGATCAACTGGGCATCGCCAAGAACGCCCGCGAAGAGCGCCTGCGCGCCCGCGACAAGCAGTCGCTCGAAGCCGCACTCAAGCAGGACGCCGAGAACGCCAAGATGGCCAGGCTCTACAAGGAGCACATCCTCGGCATCAAGCCTCCCGAAGGCGGCATCGTCGCCATCGGCGACATCCGTCCGGCCTCGAACAACGCCGCCAGCCCCGTCAACCGCAACCGCCAAGAGGAAGCCGACCTCGTCGCCGGGGACTAGGACTGCGCGTCCAGCGAATCGCGCCTTCGGCGCAAAAACACCAAAGGCCGTCCGCAAGGACGGCCTTCGTGTTGTCCGCCGGGTGGCCCGGTCATTCAAATCACGGTGAGTGGTAAGAGTTGTGGTTGTGGCTGTGCCCTGTTCCTCGCGTTCTTTGCGATGAGCGGGGCAGGTGGCCCGGTCATCGATTCTGCCGTTCCCCCATCATAATTTGCAACGATCTGTGCCCTGTTCATCGCGTTCTTTGCGATGAGCGGGGTTGCGGTAAGATCGTGGCGGAGAGGATCGAGCGATGCCGAGCGGCCTGAAGCGTCTGCCGGCCACCTACGAGGGCCCCGCCGGGCCTGCGGCCGCCGGCTACCACTTCCACCTGACGGACTGGCTGGGCACCAACCGCATGCAGACCAACGCCGCCGGCGGCCAGGAGGAGGTCTGCTCGAGTTATCCCTTCGGCGACGGCCTCTCCTGCACCGGCACTGACGCCACCGAGCAGCACTTCACGGGCAAAGTGCGCGACGCCGAGTCAGGGCTTGACTACTTTGGGGGCAGGCATCTGAACACGGACCTTGGAAGGTGGATGAAGCCAGAATATTCCGTGAGCAGTGTCATCATGGAAATCCCACAGACATGGAACAAGTACGACTATGAACACGACCGGCCCACCTATGGGACCGATCCAAATGGATATTGCCCGCCGTGCGTCGGCGCAATTATTGGCGGAATTGTAGAAGGCGGAATTGATGCAGGAGAGCAGTTTTTTCGGAATGGTAATAGCTTCAAGGGCTTTAGCTGGTCAGAGTTTGGAGGCGCCGTCGGAGGCGGGGCGGTTGTCGGCGCGCTTGCTGGCGCAACGGGTGGCACTTCCCTGCTAGCCAATGCTGTAGTCGGAGACCTTGCTGCGGGAACTACCTCTAGCGTTGTTGGCGGCGTTGCAACACGCGGGTTGACCAGTTTGTTTAGTGGTGGAAAGGGCTCCGGCGAGATCTTGTCTGGCGGGGAGATCTCAAAGGACGCAGTACTTGGCTTCGTCGGGGCGGGACCCGCTCATCTGGCCGGTGATTATATACACGTTCCGGACGACCCCGTTTATAACGGAACAGGCATCACGGAAGGAGCGGCGACCAATCCATCGCCCGGCCAGATCAATTATCCTTTGTATAAACTTGGAATCTCCACCGTCGCAGGATCCCTGGCAAGCCACGGAGCTGAGTGGATGATAGATGAGTGGCCGGCAAACAACTATGTCGCCCCTCCCAGCCCGTATCAGTACCAGTACTGGATGGGTAACATAGGCGGATGCCCCCAAACAATAGCGACAGATAGTCAGGGCCAGACTACTGGCTGGTCAGGATGCCAATGAAGGTGCGGAAATAACTTTGAATACTTTGAATATTGAAGGCGCTCCGAGTGAGGGAGAAATCCTGGCAGCAAAGCAGGGTGCAAGGATGCGAGTAAGGTTTTGGAGGAGGCGGTGTGTAAATTCTCTCATCGGACTTCTTCTTAACTGCGCAGCGGTGGTGCCGTTCTCAGCAGGAGAGCCTCTTTATGCTCATTTTGAGCTAGGCAAAATATTGATTCAGCTTTCAATGGTGCTCCTGATTGTTGCCGCTTATTTTGGAGCAGCGTGGTGGGAATCCTGGAGCAATCTTCGTTATCTGGAGAAAATCTACCCATCGCCCACTGAGTAGAGCGGGGGGGCCGGTGGCCCGGCCATTCAAGTCGCAGTGAGCGATAAGAGCCGTGCCCTGTTCATCGCGTTCTTTGCGATGAGCGGGCAGTAGCGCCTTTGCAGAAAATTACCCTCCCCTGGTGCACAATCGTACTTGGAAGACGAGCTGCTGTTCGCCTCGTCCTCCACCCGCAATCTTATGCAACGAATGAGAAACATCACCGTCTGCGTGCCCGAACCGATGGACCGCCGGGCGCGGGTCTATGCGGCCCAGCACGGCATCTCCCTGCCGGCCGCTGTGCCGTTCCTCCGTGAAAATCTGTCCGCCATCTCGCGCGCCGTGAGCAGGATCCTCGAAGAGGACTCCAGCTTCGGCAATACAGCCGCATCGGCCCGCTCTTCCATGCCTTTGGCTGCTGACGAAAAATGCGATTTCGGGGCTGTAAAACTGTAACGCTCCAGGAAAGATAGAAAAATCAATAGCTTCCGCCCGCCCATCCCCACAGACTTGCAGAAACCGTAAAACCGTAAAACTGTAAGTTTTAGGGCTGCCTCAGCGCGAGCCTCCGGCTGTCGACCGGGCCATCTGCCTCTGCTCCGCAGTAGTAGCATCGGTACGGAGGTTTTTTCCATCATGGACCGGCGTCTGTTCTTGAAGACCGCCGCGGCCGCCGTGCCGCTGGCGCGCATGAGCGAGTCGTTTGCCTTGCCTTTGGCTTCCGCAGCCCAATCTGGCCCCGAAGGCGCCGCTGCTGCGGCAGCCAACCTGCCCTGGCAGCAGACCCTCCGCCGTGTGGGCCAGACCAACAGCACCGAGCACGATCCCGCCGTCTTGAACGTCGAGGCCTGGGCCGACTATTGGGCCAGCGCCAAGGTTGGCGTGGTCTTTCTCAGCGTCACTGGCATCGTTGCCTTCTATCCCAGCAAGGTGCCGTTTCACCGCCACGCCAAGTACCTCAACGGGCGCGATTTCCTCGGCGAGCTGCACGACGCGGCCAAGAAGCGCGGCCTGCACACCATTGCGCGTTACAGCCCAGACCTCAACTGGGGCGACGCTCTGGCCGCCCATCCGGAGTGGTTCATGCGCGATGAGCAAGGCCATCCCAAGACCACTCCGGACACGCCTGAACTCTTCCAAACCTGCATGTTTTCGACCTATATGACGGATTACTTCCCCGCGGTGATCCGCGAGGTCAACTCCCGCTACGACATGGACGCGCACTACAGCAACGGCTGGCCCTCCTTCTCGCTGCCCGTCTGCTACTGCAACATCTGCCGCCAGTTGCCGCCGCCCGGCACGCCGGCTTACTGGGATAAATTCAACGCGCGCGTCGAGCAGCTTTGGAAGCTCTACGACTCCCTCGCCACGGAGAAGAAAGCGTCGAGTTTTTACTTCCCCAACATCGGCAACGGCATCCGCGCCACTCCCAATCTCGCCCAGTTCGGCAAGTACTGCCCCTGGTTCCAGGCCGATAACCAGGGCCGCGGCGGGCAGCCTGCGCCCATCTGGGGCGCTGCGCAGCAGGGCCGCGTCTGCCATGCCGTCCTCGAGGGCGGCATGGCCGCCAACGTCACCGCCGCCTGGTCCACCGGCCCCATCCGCTGGCGCCAGGTCACCAAGACGGCCGCAGAGACACACATGTGGTTCGGCGAAACCCTGGCCAGCGGCATGGTTCCCTACTACCACAAGGTGGGCGGAGAGGATGGTCTCGGCGAGGACCTGCGCTGGGAGAAGATCGGGCGCGACTACTTTCAGTGGATCGCCCGCCACGATGCCCACTTCGTCAACAAGCGATCCATCGCCAACATCGGCGTGGTCTTCGGCCAGCGCACGCAGCTCTTTTACCAGCAGCCCTACGACGTATCCAAGCAGGAAACCTTTGACGCCATGTACTACGCGCTCCTTGAAGGCCGCTTCCTCTTCGACTTGGTTCATGAGGACCGCCTCGAACTGGAGCGGATCAAAAAGTACTCGGCGATCATCCTGCCCAACACCGCCCTGCTCAGCGATGCGCAATGCCGGCAGTTGCGCGAGTACGCCGATCAGGGCGGCTCGCTGCTGGCCACCTTTGAGACCAGCATGTACAACGAAGCCAACGAGCGCCGCGCCGACTTCGGTCTGGCTGACGTCTTCGGCATTCACCTGGCTGGCGTCATGACCGGGCGCCGCGGCAACTCCAACCCCTACATGGCGCGCATCGAGCGTCCCCATCCCATCCTGGATGGCTTTGTGGATACGCATTGGATTCCCGGCGCCGAGTATCTCTTGCCGCTCAAGCCGGTCGAGAATCCCGTGCTCACTGTGGTGCCCAGCTATGTGGCCTATCCGCCCGAGCTCTCCTATCCACCCATCTCCCACACCAACCAGCCTGCCGCCGTCCTCACCGAGCGCGGCCAGAGCCGCCTGGCCTACTTCCCCGGCGACATCGAAGCCACCATGTGGCGCTCCGGCCATACCGATCTCAGCCGCCTGCTCCAGAACACCATTCGCTGGGTCTCGCGCGACGAAACGCCGGTCCGCATTGAAGGCCACGGCCTCATCGAAGCCTTTGCCTGGGAGACGGAGCCGGGATTCGCCGTGCACGTGCTCAACTACACCAACCCCAACGCCCACAAGGGCTGGATGCACGCGCTCTATCCCATCGGCCCGCAGCAGGTCACCTTCCGTCTGCCCGCCGGCCGCCGCGTCACGCGCATCGAACTGCTGCGCGCCGAACGCGACATCCCGTTCCACATGGCCGGAGGCTCCGTTGAATTCACGATTCCTTCGGTCGCGGATAACGAAGTCGCGGCGCTCTACTCCGCCTGAAAGGCGGCAAGGAATACTCAGAGAAAATAGAGAACCAACAAACCCGTGAAAGTGCCCGTCATCGGCGGCGCGGGTGTTCTGGGCGTTCGACTGTGGTGCACCTGTAAACTTCAACCCAAGCCGCTTCCAAAACTACGGGGGAGGAACCGCGCCGCCATCCTCGCGCAGCATGATAAATTCTCAACTGATCTTTTCGATGGAGTAACTCCTATGCCTCGCTTCGCCGCCAACCTCACCATGATGTACAACGAGCACGTTTTTCTCGATCGCTTCGCCGCCGCCGCCAAAGACGGCTTCACGGCCGTCGAGTTCCTCTTTCCCTACGAGCATCCGGCCCAGGCTGTAGCGGAACGGCTGAAGCAGAACGGCCTGTGCCAGGTTCTCTTCAATGCGCCTCCTGGAAACTGGGCCGCGGGCGAGCGCGGCATCGCCGCGCTGCCGGGCCGCGAGCAGGAGTTCCGCGACGGCTTTCTGCGCGCCCTCGATTACGCCCACGCCCTCGAGTGCCCGCGCATCCACGCTATGGCCGGCCTCGCTCCGGCCGGCTCCGATCACGCCCGCTTGCGCGCGACCTACCTCGCCAATCTCTCCTGGGCCGCGGAGAAAGCCCTGCCCGCCGGCGTTCAAGTGCTCATCGAACCCATCGCTCAGCGCAACATTCCCGGCTTCTTCCTCAACCGCCAGGACGAAGGCCACGCCATCGCCGCCGAAGCCGGCAAGGCCAACCTGAAAATCCTCATGGATCTCTTCCACTGCCAGGTGGAAGAAGGCGATCTGGCCGCGAAGATTCGCAAGTACCTCGGCAATCCCAAAGAGACGCGCGTCGGCCACTTCCAGATCGCCGGCGTTCCCGAGCGTCACGAGCCTTCGACCGGCGAGGTGCGCTACAGCTATCTCTTCGATCTCATCGATCAGCTTGGCTATGAAGGCTGGATCGGCTGCGAATACATCCCCGCCGCCGGAACCTCGGAGGGTCTCGGCTGGTTCAAAGATCCGCGTCCCGCCGCTTGACAGCGGGCGCGGATCGAAACGCGCCTCCAGCGAGGCTCATTTCGCTCACTTCGCCTGCGCGTTCAGCTTGCTGAGAACGGCCTTCAAATCGTCCAGCTTTTTTCCGGCCTCGCCCAGCTTACCGGCCGCGGTCAGGCTCTGGTAGTCGTTGAAGTCCCGGCCGGCCTGCTGAATGAGCGCGCTCTCGCTCTCGGCCGGCTGCGGCGTTCCTGCGGCTGCCGGCGCGGGCGCGGCCTGGGCTGACGCCGACGCGGTCAGCGACGACGATGCCGTGCCGAACAGCGAGGCCAGCGCCGTTCCGAAGTCCGGCCCGTAGGCCAAGCGGTCTTGCAGCGCCAGCACCACCAGCCGCAGCTCGGGCATGGGGCTTTGCGCGGCTTGCAGATAAATCGGCTCCGCGTAGAGCAGAGTCTTGCCCAGCGGAATCACCAGCAAACTGCCCCGGCGCACGTGCGAGCCCTGCTGGTTCCACAGCGTGAGCTGGCCTGATATTTGTGCGTTTTGGTCGATGCGCGCCTCTATTTGCTGCGGCCCGTCCACCAGCCTGGTTTTAGGAAAGTCGTAGACAATCGCCGTGCCGTAATTCGTCCCGTCACAGCGCGCCGCAATCCAGCCGATCATGTTGTTGCGGTTCAGCGGCGTGAAGGGCAGAATCTCCACGTACTCCAGTTTCGGTTCGCCGGGCAGCTTCATGAGAATGAAATTCGGCTGCATCGGCTGCGGAACCTGATCGCCACTGTCGACTATGCCGGTCTCCGTAGCCACCGTCCACTGGTCTTCGCGGTTGTAGAACACCTCCGGATCGGTCATGTGGTAGAGTCCGTAAACCTGCGCCTGCACGTCCAGCAGCGGCTTGGGGTAGCGCACGTGTTTGCGCAGCCAGGGCGGCATCGCCGAGGCATCCCGGAACATTCCCGGAAAGATGGCGCGCCAGGTGGAGATAATGGGGTCGTTCTCGTCGAAAACGTAGAATGTAACTGTCCCGTTATAAGCGTCGATCACCGCCTTCACGCTGTTGCGGATGTAGTTGATGGACCCGTCGCCCAGGTTTTCCTCTGCCGAGTAAGGATAGGTGCCTGACGAGGTGAAGGCGTCGATGATCCAGTAAAGCCGCCCGTCGTCGCCCACGACGATGTAGGGATCGCTGTCGAAGGTCAGGAACGGCGCCAGAGCGGCTACGCGGGCGCGCACGTTGCGCCGCATCAGCAGCCGGCTCTGCGCGGTGATGTCGTCGCTGAACGGCACCTTGGTGATGTCGCCGCGGCCGAAGGCGATCAGCGAGCGGCGCAAAAAGCCGCCCATTACGATGCCCCCGGTCCCCGAGTATGTGGTGTAACTGTTGGTCTCGCCCTGCGGGTAATTGAACTCCCGCTGGCCTGTCTTTACGTACACATCGTTGTCGGTCATCTCCCCGAAGTAAATCTCCGGCTGCGTCACCTTCAGGCCGGGCACTGTGCTCTGCACCGGCATATTGCTCAGCAGCAGCACCGGCAGGCCCTCCGGCGTGAAGCCGTTCACGGTGTTCATGGTCACGCCGTAGCCGTGCGTGTAGATGAGCTTGTCGTTGATCCAGTTGCTGCTGCTGGCCGGCAATTTGTTCTGGTCCAGCTCGCGCACCGCCAGCATCACCTCGGTCAGCTCGCCGTTGATCTCGTAGCGGTCGATGTCGATGCCCGGAAAGTCGTAGTAGGTGCGGATCTCCTGCACCTGACGCAGCGTATCCTGGAGTGCCTGCACGTCCCATAGCCGGATGTTTGCAAGCGTCGCCTTGTCGTTGTTGGGGTCGATCGCGTTCACGCTGGTTTCGGCGGGAAATTGAAGCTGCGAAAATTTGTCCAGCCCATAGGCCCGGCGCGTCATCTCGATGTTGTGCGCGATATAGGGCCGTTCCCGGTTCAGTTGGTTAGGCTTGACGATGAAGGTGCTCACGTACCAGCCGGCGATGCCCACGATCATGTAACAGACCGCCGCCGGAGCGATGGCCGCCGCTATCCAGCGCCCGCCCGGCTTCATCACTCCGCCGGCGATGGCGATCCCGGCGCCGATCACCAGCGCCGCCGCCACGAACAGAAGCCCAGTAACGGTGATGTGCGCGGCGGTGTAGTCCACGCCGGAGAAGATCGTGTGCTGCTGCATCAGCAGTCCGAAGCGCCCGATGTAAACCTCGAACGCAATGGCGAGCAGAAGGAAGCCCACGGTAATCGAAACACCGCGCCAGGGCAACGGCGCAAACCTGCCGGCGCTGCCACGCAGCGCGTTTGCCCCGCCCGCCACCAGCAGAAATAGCCCGGCGAGAATGGTCACCAGCACGCCCAGCGTCAGCAGCCAGCCTCCCACAATCTGCCACGCGGGCAGCGTGAACAGGTAAAAGTCGAGCGGCTTTCCGAAGATAGGATCGATGATTCCGGTGCTGGCGCGAGGCGCATAGAAGAATAGCGCCAGCGTGGTCCACTGCCCCTCCATCGCCGCGCCCGTGGCCAGAGCCACCAGCAGCGAAATGCCGAGGGCCGCGAAGCGCAGCACCTTCGCCACCGGCAGCTCCAGCGGGCGGCCGCCGACAAAGATGGTGTGCGTGTCGGGCAGATCGCGGTCATGGGCCCGCTTGAGCGCATAAAACGCCCCATAGAGGATCACAAACGTGATGACCGCGAATGCGAGAAAGACTTCCCACTCCAGCCGCAGCGCCGTCCAGAAAACCTGCGCATAGCCTAGCGACCGGAACCACAGCAGGTCCACCCAATAGGAGATCGCGGTTCGTCCGCCGAAGAGGACAAGGATCACGATGGCGGCAACAGCAAAAAAAACCCAGCGGCGCGGCCCGTGCTCCCGGCCACGCACCGGCCAATCAAATGTGTCGGGCATTTACCCACCCCGTTCCTGAGCACTTCGCATCACGCGTTGCCGCTTTGGAAGTTTGCAACGCGGCCCCTTTCCATCCGGAAGGGCAACTTTGCCCTCCGGCTTTGAGAAAGAGAAGAAATGAAATTGCCGCGCCGATCCGCGCTTGCTCAGGTACGTTAGAATTGTAGCGCCGCCAAGTCACCCCGCCGGGCGGGTTGCCCTGGGGATTGCCCTCGCCGTATAAAAACCGGCAAAACGGCTGGCTTTACCCGCACCTCGGGGTAGAGGCCAATCCTATTGGACTTGCTGATACGCTGCTCGAGCGGCCTTCATCTGTTCTGCGCTGCGCTGCTTCCGGTGCTGATAGCTCGCCGCTACAAACTCACGGAAGAGCGGGTGCGGCTCCAGCGGCCTCGACTTGAACTCAGGGTGAAACTGGCAGCCGAGAAAGAACGGGTGACCGGGAATCTCGACTATCTCCACATAAGTCTGGTCGGGTGTGGCGCCGCTGATGCGCAGCCCGGCGCCGGTCATCAGCGCCTCGTACTCGCGGTTGAATTCGTAGCGGTGGCGATGGCGCTCGCTGATCTCCGTAGCTCCGCCGTAGGCGCGCGAGGCCAGCGTATCGCCCTGCAAAATGCAGGTCCACGCGCCCAGGCGCATCGTTCCTCCCATCTCTTCCACGCCCAGCAGCTCACGCAGTTTGTAAATGACGCGATGCTCGGCTGCAGGATCGAACTCGCTGGAATTGGCGTTTTTCAAGCCGCACACGTTGCGCGCGAACTCGATGCACGCGGCCTGCATTCCCAGGCAGATGCCGAAGTAAGGCACCTGCTTTTCGCGCGCATAGCGGATGGCGTTTAACATGCCCTCGATGCCGCGCTTGCCAAAGCCGCCGGGCACCAGAATGCCGTCGAAGCCTTCTAACTGGGTTTCATAGCTCTGGTCCGCGGCAGATTCCGATTCCAAGCCCTCGGCCTCGATCCAGGTCAGCTTAAGTTTCAGATTCTGCGAGATAGCGCCATGCGCCAGCGCCTCTTTCAGCGATTTATAACTGTCCTCGTACTCCACATACTTACCGACAATGGCAATGGAGACTTCATCTTTGGGGTTGTAGCAACGCTCGACCAGATCCTTCCACTTGCTCAGATCGGCCTCCGGCGCCTCACGGTGGAGATACCTGAGAATCAGCTCATCTACGCCTTCCTGCGCGAAACAAAGCGGCACTTCGTAGACCGAAGACACTGTTTTAGCGCCGATGACGGCTTTCTCTTCCACGTTGCAAAAGGCGGCGATCTTCTGCTTGATTTCGCGGCCCAGGGGACGTTCAGAGCGGCAGAGCAAGACATCGGCCTGGATTCCAATCGACAGCAGCTCCTTCACCGAGTGCTGCGTGGGCTTGGTCTTCAGCTCCTGCGCCGCCGCGATCCAAGGCACTAGCGTGAGATGAACGAAGGTGGTGTTTTCGCGGCCCAGCTCCTGGCGCATCTGGCGAATGGCCTCGAGAAAGGGCAAGGACTCGATGTCGCCCACCGTGCCGCCGATCTCCACGATGGTTACGTCGGCGCCGTTGGCCGCCACCTTGCGCATAGCGTTTTTGATCTCGTTGGTCACGTGCGGAATCACTTGCACGGTCTTGCCCAGATAATCGCCGCGGCGCTCCTTCAGGATGATCTGCTCGTAGATGCGGCCAGTGGTGTAGTTGTTGTCGCGCGAGAGCGGAGCGTGAGTGAATCGCTCGTAGTGACCCAAGTCGAGGTCAGTTTCGGCGCCGTCGTCGGTCACGAAAACCTCGCCGTGCTGGAAGGGCGACATGGTTCCAGGATCGACGTTGAGGTAGGGGTCGAACTTCATCAGGTTGACGCGGAGGCCGCGGCTCTCGAGCAGGCAGCCGATGGAAGCGGCCGCCAGGCCCTTGCCGAGACTGGACACAACTCCGCCCGTCACAAAGACATACTTCGCCGACATGGGTGCGACCTCACGACTGGATTGTTGGGTTTGGACGTACCGGGTGGGCACAATCAAGTATGACAGAGTTGGCGGCGCGATCAAAGCAGAAATTTCTCAGGCTGATGAAATCTGCCCCATAATTGCGGCAAGCCGCGCGGATTCACCAGCTTGCAAAGTTGCCGCAGCGGGATTGCCAGAAAGTGCTGCCAGACAGGCTACTGCCTCACCGGCGAGGCGCGGCTCACCGGGGGCACAGGCTGTCGGCAAAGTACGCGCTTCATGCGGTAACGACGGGGTGGGTGCAGCGATCCTGTCCTACTTCCGTACTCCCGGCTCACGAATCCGGCTGGCTTCAAAGCTCACGATCTTCCATGCGCCCTTTGCATTCCGAACGTAGACATTGGTGTAACGGAAGCTGCCGTCAATACCACCCTCTGGAATGACGGCCAGCACCTCAGCGCGGGAGGTCACCAGCGCCGTGCGTCCGTAGAAACGCACCCTGCGGTCAGAAAGATTGAGAGTGGTAAAGTGAATCCGGCCGGAGCGAAGACCGGCCAGAGTCTGATCCTTGGTTTGCAGAGTGCCGAAGGAGGTAACGGCCATGTAATTATCGGCCAGCAGAGAATTTAGGACGGGGACATTGGAGTTGAGGAGGGCATTACGCCACTCCTCCTCAAGCTGATTGATTTCGCGGCGGCTCTCGTGCTTTTGCGCCTTCGGCATTCTGGGCGGGAGGGAATTGGCGCACAGCGGCATCACCAGCGCTGCAGCGATCATCCATATGTAAGCGCGCCGGCAAGCAGGCTTGGCGGAGCACATAAAGGAACCTCGCATTTGCGTAACGGATCGTAGCCCCCAGGATGGACGCCGGTCAATACAATTCGCAAACCGGCGCGGAAAGATGGGAAAGGCTCTGCCCTGGGGTCGCGGATCGGCGAGGCCGCAATCCTCTGATTCCGTTCAAGAACGAAAACGCCGCCGGTCCGGTCGCCTTCAGCCCTGACGGGCCGTCCGTGGGCTGCTTCCGAACTGCGTGAGTATCTACTATCTTGTTTTGCTCTGGGCATTATCCTGGCAGCCGGTGAGGAGCAGCTTCGACCGCTCTAACGTTGCGGCAATCCCTCGCTGCTGGCGCCCTACTTTTCCACTTCCACGCCCCGCCAGAATCCGACGTATCCTTTGATCTTGCGCGCCGCGGGTTTGGGGTCGGGGTAATACCAGGCTGCGTCCTGGTTGTCCTGCCCGTCGATCACCAGGCTCATGAATCGCGCCTGACCCTTCAGGGGATGAAGCGAGGTTGTAGAACTGGGACGAAAGTACTCGCGTTTAAGGCTGGGTTCAGGGAAATAGACATCCCCATCCAACTCCACGATTTGATCGCTTTCGGCAACGACTTTGCCATTCCAGATTGCTCGCGCCATATCGCTAACGGCCGTTTCCGCATCCTACCCTGCGCGTCCAGAACGCGCACACAAATAACCTTGGATACGACACTACCAGAGATTGCGCGGCGTGGCGAGTCCTTTTGAGAGGCGCGGTGTTGGGATGGCCTTACTTTACCGCCCGGATGGAGTCGATGTGCACGCTCTTTTTGGCCGCGTTTTCAGTAACGGTCACCTTCACATGAGAACCGTAGAAGTCCTTATTGACCGCACTGGGGTTGTCGATGGACCAGACCTCTTTCTTGGAATCCACAAACACCGGCTCCATCCCATTCTTGATGCACTTGGAAATACAGGTCTTATCGGCTGCGGTTCCTTGAGTCATTTTGGCGCCGCACATCGAATCCGAAATCCAGCCAGTGGCCGTGGTTGAGGCTGCTTGCGCGGCCAGCACGCTCAGGGCAAAAAACGCCGTCAGCAGGGAAATTGCACGTTTCATGGGAACCTCCAGGGGACGGGGAAATCGCACGTTAGGTATTATCATGCTCTATTTGACCGGAATCCGGCAAGCCAATTCGGCTGACCGGCAGGGCAAACGCATCTTAAACGCTATATGCAGAGCGGGATAGAGAGGTTGAGATGGGGACATGGAGAGTCCCCTGAAGTACTTTGCCGAGATGAAAGACCCGCGTGTGGAGCGAACGCGGGAG
>JAJYZC010000087.1 GCA_021800255.1 Acidobacteriota bacterium | reverse complement strand
GATGGCCTTGGCGTGGCCGATGTGCAGATAGCCGTTGGGTTCGGGTGGGAAGCGGGTCTGGATTTGGGCGTCGCCGAATTTGCGGGTGCGCACGTCCTCGGCGATAAGGTCGCGGAGGAAGTTGGAGGGGCGGAGGTCGGAGGTGCGGGCGTCGGTGCTTTCCGTTTTTCCGTTGGTCATGGCTTTGGTTCATTATTCCACGGGCGACTGTGCTTCCAAGGCCCGATAATCCGGACCCGGATAACCCATTCGTTTGGGAAATGTCAGATCTGAGCCGCCAGTCCTTATACTTTGTCTATGACTTTTTGGATGGAAGTTTTATCGGGCTGTCTCGGCAGCATTTTAGCCGGTTTGTTCTTCCTTTTTTGGTACGCGGTACTTCAGCGTCTTATACAAGGAACGGACGTACGAGTGGGCTACAACTGGAGGAAATGTAACGGGACTGATTTTCATCCATGCTTTGACATTCGGAATCGTTCCAGAGCTCGAACTTACCTGTTAGCAAACATCGCCTATACGAAGAACGGTAGGGTGGATCCTTTCTGGATTGACAACAAATCATTGTGGGGGATCGAGATGAAACCGGGGAGCATAAATCATTTTGATGCGGTTGCGCCCGTCAAGGGTGTTCAATCAAAAGAGGATTGCGCTCAGGTGCAAGTCAAAGTTCGGGTTCAGACAGGAAGAGAGTTTCCGGGTACAGGGCCGGGACAGGATAAGAAACAGGTAATGAATAAGGGGCAGCGAATCGGCTATTGGCTACGCGAGTTCTTCGAAAAAAATGCATTACCTATGGAATAAGGCAAGAGGCAGGTGGACCACATCTCAATCTACCACCACGATTGGGTGCCCCAGGTCCGGATTTTCGGACCTGGGAAAGCATGGCCAGATCATCCGAGCAGTTGCAGCCTTTCCATTGCCTTTCGGATGCATTCCGGGCACACATCGCGGCCGAGCACGGCCATGGTTTCAAAAAGCGGCGGGGCGTTCTTGCGTCCGCAGACGGCGACCCGGCCAGAGCCTGGCTTTCATGCGGCTGCTTTGCGGGCAGGCTGGGCCACCAATCGCACGCCGAGCGCCGCACAGACGCGGCTGATGGTCTCGAAACGCGGTGCGCTGTCGGGGCGGAGGGCTTTATAGAGAGCCTCGCGGGTAATTCCGGCGGCTTTGGCGATCTCCGTCATGCCCCGCGCGCGGGCAATGTCACCCAACGCCGAAGCCAGCAGGGCGGCGTCGTTGGCTTCCAGAATTCCGGTCAGATAGACGGCGATGCTTTCTTCGTTGTCGAGGTACCGCGCGGGGTCGAATTCAGGCAGATCGTTTACGTGAATGGTTTTTCTCATCTCAAGCCCCTTTCGCTTTTCAGCAATGCAGCCAAAGACTTGGCCCGCTGAATATCTTTCTTTTGTGTGCGTTTGGAACCGCCTGCAAGCAATACGACGATCTGCGCGCCGCATTGCGTGTAATAGATACGCCAGCCCGCGCCGAAGTCGATGCGCATCTCCATCACGCCATCGCCAACTGCTTTGAAGTCGCCCGGCAAGCCGAAGGAGAGGCGCTTGATCCTCTCCGCCACTGCGCCGCGCACCATCGAGTCCTTCAATCCATCAAGCCATGCCGTGAATTCAGGAAGCGGCCTAACGGAGAACATGCATAGAGTGTAATCGAACGGATACAGTCTGTCAAGCTTGCCGGAGGAAAGAGGGTGAAGACTGAATGAATCAACTGAATGATTCCAGGCTGGATAAGGCTTGCTCGATGCGCTCCAGGCACGTCACGCGGCCGAGCACGGCCATGGTCGCAAACAGAGGCGGCGCGTTCTTGCGTCCGCAGACGGCGACCCGGATGGGTTGAAAGGCCTGCCCGGCCTTCAGACCCAGTTCAGAGGCAGCGGCACGGAGCGCCTGCTCCAGCGCATCGTGATTGAACGGGACGGTGGGCAGGACCTCGAGGGCGCGAGAGAGAACGCGGCGCGCCAACGCGGCGTCGCTCTTTTGCGGGATCAGCTCAGCGGGGTCGTAGGGCGGGAGCTGGTCGAGGAAGAAGAAGTCCGCTGCCGAAAAGGCATCGCGCAGCAGCTTGATGCGCTCACGGATGAGGGGCGTGACGGCGAGCAGCTTCTCCGGCGCGGGGTGAAAGCCGGCCTGCTCGAAAAAAGGCGCGAGGCGCGGCGCAAGCTCCTCGACCGGCGTGGCGCGGATGTGCTCAGCATTGAGCCAGACGGCCTTGGGATCGAAGGGGTCTTCCTCAGTGAAGTTGACGACGGCGTTGGCGCGGTTGACGCCCTCGAGCGTGAAAGCATCGGTCAACTCATCCAGGGTCATGAACTCGCGGTCGTCCTTTGGTGACCAGCCCAGCAGGCAGAGGAAATTGACGAAGGCCTGGGACAGGAAGCCGGCATCGCGATATGTGGTAACGCTGACGACGGGACCGTGGCGGCGCTTGGAGAGCTTGGCGCCGTCGGGAGCGACGAGCAAGGGAAGGTGGGCAAACTGCGGCGGCTCAACGCCCAACCCCTCAAAGATCAAGCAATGCTTGAAGGTATTGGTCAGGTGATCCTGGCCGCGAATGATGTGGGTAATGCGGAGGCCGGCATCGTCGGCGCACGAGGCGAGGTGGTAGGTGGGCATGCCGTCGCTGCGCAGGAGGGCAAAATCTTCGATTTCGTCGGCGAGCTTGAACTGGGCGCCGTAGACGCCATCGACAAACTGGAGGGTCCTGCCTTCGCCGCGCGGCACGCGATAGCGCAGCGCGAACGGCTCACCGGCGGCGGCGCGGCGGTCGGACTCTGCGCGGGACATTTCTCTCATGCCGGGGTTCGAGAGCCACGCGCCCTGCGCGGCCGACGACTGATTGTCGTCACCGGCGTGCGCCGGGGTAAAGTCGCGGTAGGCAAGGCCCTTGGCGAAGAGGCTTTCGGCGGCTTGGCGGTGCAAGGCAAGGCGCTCGGACTGCTTGTACTCCTCGTCCCAATCCAGGCCCAGCCAGCGCAGCCCCTCGAAGATGGATTGGACGCTGGCCTCGGTGTTACGCTCCACGTCGGTGTCATCCAGGCGCAGCACCATAGTTCCGTGGGTGTGGCGGGCAAAGAGCCAATTGAAGATGAACGTGCGGGCGCTGCCCACGTGCAGATAGCCGGTGGGCGAGGGCGCAAAGCGGACACGCGGCGTCCTGGCTGAAGAGGGAGTTGAATCAGGCATCGGGCAAGAATCTTTCCATTCACGATGCTACCGCATGGCCCCTTCGCGGATGGAACCCCGTGCGCTTCCGCTCGGCTCAACCCTGTGGCGGCGCCGGAGGCTGCGGCGGATAAGGCGGATAGGGCGGGTACGGTTGCCCATAGGGCTGCGGAACCGGCATCACCTTCCAGCCGGCAAAGGCCAGGACGTAGATCAGGACCAGATTTCCCAGCGGAACTGCGTTCAAGAGCGAAAGCCAGGGCGAAAAACCGGCCTTCTTGCAGATGAACCAGTACGGCACGATGACGATGGCGAGTCCCACCGCGATAAACAGGGGAAGCAACGCCAGCAACTCTAGAACCATGTGCCGGGCGGCGGCCTCATCGAACCCCTCCTGCAGCACGAACGCCAGAAAGTGCATAGAAAACGCTCCGAGGTGGGATAAAAGCTCGAAGCAAAGGTAATGCAAATCCCGGCAAACTGCAATGAAAAACTGCCCCCCCCAGGCGCGAGCATGCGGCGCGGTCGCCGCCATTGCTCATCGATCTGTGCTCAGCGCCGGCCTCAACGCCGATCTTCAGACCGCCAGAGACCAGCCCTACTTGCCGGCCAAAGCCTCTTGCGTGCGCGCCAGTCTCATCTGCCGCGCCAGCGCCGGAACGCCAAAGACCGCGCCCAACACGACCGCTGTCGAGAGCAGGTCGTTGCGGTAGAACGGGATGGCGGCCGCGTAGCAGGCTGCCAGTCCTCCCAGCGTGTGCGGATACATGCCGCTGCCGGCCCAAACCGCATAGTTTGAAACCACGAAGAACGAGGTCGGCCCCAGCACCACACCCGCCGCTACGCGCAGCACGCTCGTCCGCTCATGCAACAGAATCCAGCCCAGAGCGATGGCCGCCCCGTACCACGCCCAGGTGGTGACGTAGGCCTCCCAGTGAAAGCTGTAGTGATAAGCGTAGACCGTCAGGTAGTAGTCGGTCGCCATCAGCACCGCCAGGGGAGCGAATATCTCCCGCCACGGACGCCGCGCGCCAAAGTAGAGCAGCGCAGCACCCACGGCAGTAAAGTTCATCCACCCCGCATGGGGCATTACGCGGGTCAACACGGCGATCAGCAAAAGCAGATAGGCGAACATCGCAACCTCGTTTTCTTGGTTTTCCAGAACGCTGCTCCCCAGGGGTGGGAATCGCATTCCTGCATGCTAGGCTCCTCCGGCCAACATTGCAGCAGGAGGGGTAAAACCATCCATCTTTCATTTTGCGGTCGGCGCGTGTTGGCGTCAACAAAAACCTGTTTACTTTGTCAATAAATCGGGAATTCCGGGTTTGAGTGGGTGACCTGGCATGGGGCGGGCTGCAAGACTTGGCAGATGCAGGATCATGAGCTGTATCGGCGCATATTGGGGATCGAGTCTCCGTGGAAAGTGGAGCGAGTGGAGCTGAAGCTGGAGTCAGGTGAGGTACACGTTTACCTTGATCACGGCGAGGTTCGGCAATGGCCGTGCCCGGAGTGCGGCAAGACCTGTCGGCAGTACGATCTCAGCCGGGGGCGGGTGCTGTACGTGGCCGAAGAGCGCAAACAGAGCAGTCTGGACGGGTTCTGGGGAACGCTGACTCGGGAACAGTTGGAGAGCATCGCAGCAGTGGCGATGGATATGTGGGACCCATTCATCGCCTCGGTGGAGGCGCATGTACCGGATGCGGCGAAGAAGATCGTGTTCGACAAGTTTCATGTGGCGCAACACTTAGGCGAGGCCGTGGATCAGGTACGGCGCAAGGAGACCAAGACCTTGAAGGCTGCTGGAGATGACACTCTGACCGGGACGCGCTACGACTGGCTGCGCAACCGTGCGGCGATGGAGCCGCGAGACCGGCGCGAGTTCGACACGTTACGCCACAGCGGACTGAAGACGGCACGGGCCTGGGCGCTGAAGGAGACAGCGATGGCCCTCTACGACTACGTCTACGAGCGACCTTGCCGAAAGCATTTCCGCTGGTGGCAGAACTGGGCGCTGCGCAGCCGCCTCAAGCCAATGATCGCCGTGGCGCGCATGCTCAAACGACGGTTCGAGAACATCATCACTTACCTGCGGCATCGGATCACAAATGCAGCCAGCGAGTCGATCAATGCCAAAATCCAGTGGGTGAAGTACACCGCGCGCGGGTTCCGCAACAAGCAGAACTTCATCCACGCAATTTACTTTCACTGCGGCGGACTTGATCTGGCGCCACTATCCTCCACTAAATAGCCGGAAGCGCCGCAATCTAGGGCGTGTCATCAAACTCGTCATATGCGCAGGTTTGTTTGCGATCTAGGCTTGAAAGCGTGGGACAGCGCCGTTATGGTTTGCGGGACAATCAGTGGGAACGCATCGAAGAGCTGCTGCCGGGCCGGAGGGGTTCTGTAGGCCGTCCGGAAGCGGACAACCGGCTGTTCGTTGAAGCCGTGCTTTATCGTTATCGGGCAGGGATTCGGTGGCGCGATTTGCCGGAACGTTTTGGCAGCTTCAGCGTGGTGCATACGCGTTTCAGCCGTTGGGCCAAACGGGGCGTGTGGAAGAGGCTGTTCGAGCATCTGGCCCAGGAGGCGGACAACGAATACGCGATGATCGACTCGACCATCGTGCGCGCCCACCAGCACAGCGCCGGGGCGCTGAAAAAGGGGGCGCGGACCAGGCCATCGGACGCAGCAAGGGCGGGCTGAGCACCAAGATTCACGCTACTGTGGACGCTCTCGGCAACCCCACGGGATTTCATCTCACCGGCGGGCAAGCCTGCGATCTGGAAGGCGCCGATGTGTTGCTGCCGCAGATCGAGTCCGACCTGCTGCTCGCCGACAAAGGCTTTGACGCCGGCCAGAGAGTCCTGATTCCCTGGCAAGAGGCAGGCAAAACGGTCGTGATCCCGCCTAAAGCCAACCGTAAGGTGCAACGGGATTACGACAAGGAGCTTTACAAGGCTCGCCACCTGATCGAGAACTTCTTCGCCAAACTCAAGCTCTTTCGCGCTACCGCTAACCCGCTATGACAAAACCGCACGCAACTTCCTGGCCGCCGCCTACCTCGCGGCTGCTGCCATTTGGTTAATTTGATGACACGCCCTAGTAGATCAGCCGGAAAGCTCAAGTTTCTACTTGCTTGGCTCTGCTCCCGTTGACACCTCCCGGCTGGTTGAGTAGGCAACATCCCTTCCTGCCGATGCGGAAGCACGCTGTGGGTGGGAGCATGGGTGCTGGAGGAAATAGGAGGGGTAATGGGCGACGTGGGATTTGTAAAGACTCAGACCCGGCGCGAGCCTGCGATGAGGATTTGAACCAGCCGCCGGGCGCTCTGCTGCCAGTCGGGGTCGGAGCCCGCAAGAGAGACGCCGATCAGCGCCCGAAGCAGGTCGGAGGCGTCGAGATTTTTGCGCAGGTCGCCGCTCTTCTTTGCGCGCTTGACCAGGTCTTCCATCGCTGCCTGAATCAGGCCGCGAGAGCTTTCGTAAAGGCGAGTCGGACCTCCTGCCATGCTTTTCAGGGCGGGCGCGATGATGTGCTTGGCCGCGATGTAATCGATGAGCAGAAGCATCCATGCTCGCAGGGCCTCGATGGGTGGCATCGTCTCGGCAAGCCGGCCTGCAGCCGTGGCGAGCTTCTCGACTTCGTTCCGGTAGACGCCTTCGATCAGCGCATCGCGTGTGGGGAAATGCCGATAGAGTGTGCCCGGGCCAACGCCGGCCTGCCGCGCTATCTCGTCTAGGCTGGCATTGGCTCCATCGCGCGTAAAGGCCGCCTTGGCGGCTTCGAGGATGCGCTCGCGGTTGCGCTGGGCATCCGAACGCGGTTTGCGCTGGGCCGATTGTGAATTTTTGCGCATTCCTCCAAAATCCTTGCAACCGGAGACTGCCTCCGGTAATCTATCAATCAGGCGATTCGGAGATTGTCTCCGGTTTAATCCGGACGATTTCCTCACCTCAAATTTTGCGGCAAAGAGATCAAGGGGGTCAAATGCGTGTTTTTGTTACAGGGGCAACCGGGTTTATTGGTTCGAGGATTGTGCCGGAGCTGATCAGCGCCGGCCATCAGGTGCTTGGCCTTGCGCGCAGCGATGCCGGAGCCGCGGCCCTGGCCGCTGCCGGCGCCGAGGTGCGGCGAGGCGAACTGGAAGATATGGAGAGCCTGTGCAGCGGAGCGGCGGCCGCCGACGCCGTGCTGCACGTCGCCTTCCGGCACGACTGGACGAGATTCGCCGAGAACTGCGAACTCGACAAACGCGCCATCGAGGCCATCGGCGCAGTACTTCAGGGCAGCAGCCGGCCTTTCATCGTCACCTCCGGTGTTGGCGTGGCGGAAGGCCGCGCGGCCACAGAGGATGATCCACCACTTTCTTCCCCGAATTATGCTCGCGTCTCCGAGGGGACGGCTCTCGGGCTGATGGAGCGCGGCGTGCAGACCGCCGTGGTGCGCCTGCCGCAGGTGCACGACACGGTGAAGCAGGGCCTAATCACCCCGCTGGTCGCAATTGCCCGCGCGAAGGGCGTTTCCGCTTACATTGGCGACCGCCAAAACCGCTGGTCCGCCGCGCACGTAACGGATGTGGCGCGTCTCTACCGGCTCGCACTGGAGAAGTTCACAGCGGGAGCAAGGTACCATGCGGTCGCCGAAGAGGGCGTGCCACTCAAGGAGATTGCCACCACAATCGGCCGCAGCCTAAATGTGCCCGTCGTTTCCATCGCGCCGGAGCAGGCCCAGGAGCATTTCGGCTTCCTCGGGCTCTTCGTCGGGCGGAATCTCGCAGCTTCCAGCGCGCAGACCCGAGCGAGGCTCGGATGGAACCCGACAGGACCTGATCTCCTCACCGACCTCAGGAATATGAACTACGCGCAAGCCTGAACCCGCAACCGTTTGATCACGAAAAGGAGCATCGATATGAACAAGACATGGTTGATCACTGGCGCCTCGCGCGGCTTTGGCCGCATCTGGGCTGAGGCCGCTCTCAAGCGCGGCGATCAAGTGGCGGCAACGGCCCGCAAACTCGCCGACGTCGCCGCGATGAAGGAACGCTTCGGCAACGCGGTGCTGCCGCTCGCTCTGGACGTAACCCGCCCCGAGCAGGTTTCGCAGGCTGTTGGGCAGGCGTATGCACATTTCGGCCGGCTGGACGTTCTGGTGAACAACGCCGGCACCAGCATCTTTGCAGCGACGGAGGAGGCGAGCGACGAACATATCCGCTACCTCTTCGATGTGAACTATCTTGGCATGGTCCGCGTTCTGCGCGCGGCTCTGCCTTTGCTGAGAAAGCAAGGCAGCGGCCACATTCTGGGCGTTTCGAGCGGCCTGGGGATTACGGCGCTGCCGATGATCGGCTACTACTGCGCGACGAAATGGGCCGTGGAGGCGATGCACGAAGCGCTGGCGCAGGAGGTAAAGGCCTTTGGGATCAAGGTGACGCTGGTGGAACCGGGCGCTTACGCAACCGAGTTCGGCAAGTCCGGCCAGATCGCCGACGTTCTGGAGCCGTATGCGGAGTTGCGCAGGCAATTTCTCGCCCAGCTGGTCCATGTAGAACGAGGCGATCCTGAAGCGACGGCGGAAGCTATTCTCAAGCTGGTGGATGCGGAGAATCCTCCGCTGCGGCTTGGGCTGGGAACCACGATTCTGCCGCGGGCACGCGCCGCGTACGCCGCGCGTATAGCCACATGGGAAGCGTGGGAGGCGGTGTCAAATGCCGCCATGGGCGAACCCAAGAAGACGGGAACAGAGTGGATTCAGCAACTCGTCGGTGGAACCGGAACTCTGTGACAGAGCCGGGCCGCAGCGCAGCCATAACGCGCGATGGAACGCTGAATAGCCGGCTGCCCGCTGCACCAGGGGCGTGCCTTAGTACTTGTGCATAAATAACTGCTTCATTTTGGCGAGATGGTGTAATTCCAATCACCGTGAAAGTCATGACGGGTGAGCCTCACAGTGGCCAGTTGGGCATCGGAGACCTTTACGCCCTTGGGATATTTCCTCTCGTCCAGTTCTGCGCGCACGGTCAGTCCTTGCGCCGCGGTGGGCATTTCGGCCAAGGCCGCCTGGCAGATCGGCAAGCATTACCTGGAGAGCGGCCTGGAGCGGGCGATTTACGATGCGTCTCGCCCGGGTCAAAAGCCGCTGCTGGAGGAGGAACCGGTGGTCTGCATCGATGAAAAGCCGGTGGCGCTGCACCAGGATACCCGTGCTCCCCTGCCCGCACGGCCAGGCAGGTTGGCGCGCCGGGACTACGAGTACAAACACCGCGGCACGGCCAATGTC
>JAJYZC010000036.1 GCA_021800255.1 Acidobacteriota bacterium | reverse complement strand
GCAGCAGCGTAGTTGGCGCTGTCCTCGGGGGTAAAGGTAACTGTGAGTTCGTGCACTCCCGCAGGCAGCACCTTGCCCGGGGCCGGAGAGTAGTCGAACCTTCCCGGTATCGATGTGGAGGCATTGAGTTGCGCGCCGCCCAGCGCCGCGCCGTAGGCGATTTTGCCGGGCGCCGGCCAGTGGAGGGCGGGCGTTGCCTTGGCCACCGTGAGCGGCACAGCGGCCCGTGCAGCAGCGTAGTTGGCGCTGTCCTCGGGGGTGAAGGTAACTGTGAGTTCGTGCACTCCCGCAGGCAGCACCTTGCCCGGGGCCGGAGAGTAGTCGAACCTTCCCGGTATCGATGTGGAGGCATTGAGTTGCGCGCCGCCCAGTGCTGCGCCGTAGGCAATCGGCTCAGGCTCAGGCCAGGTGATAGCCGGTGTGGTGGGCACAATAACTGGAGGCGTAATCGTAATGCTCAGCGGCTCATCATCACCGGGAATCGCCTTCGCAATGCTTCTGCCGAGACTTCTAAGGCCAGCCCGCTTCTTTATCTCTTGTGGAGCAGGGCTTCCGTTTATCGAGCTCGCCATCTTCAGGCATATGCGCGAAATGGCTGTATCCGCAACTCCGGTTTCGCCGTACTGCAACTCTCGCGCAGCGGCCGAATCATTGGGAATCGTCCACCGTACCGGCTTGCCGATAGCCTTGGCGATTACATCTTCGTTCACCGATTCCAGTAAGCGAGACTCAAACCGGTTGATCACGATTTCCAGGTTCGGCTTTCCGGCGGCAAAAAACTGTGCGATAAGGCGATTGGAATTGCGCAGATCGGAGATGCCCGTCTGAGTGACGAGGTATACAGTAGAGGCATCTTTGAACAGCGTCTTAGCCGCCACATCGATCCTCGATCCTGCATCCACGATCACATGATCGAAACCGCGCCGCGCGACTGCGATCAGCTTGGCGATGGATTCTTTGGAAACCTCAACTTCAGGAACGTTGGTGGGAGCCGCGAGCACGAATACCCCTGACCTGTGCTTTTCCAGGAGATCTTGAAGAAAAGTCGCATCCAGCCGCTCGATATTCTTGAGGGCGTCATCGGTCGAGTAATTGGCCGCAATCCCCAAGCACAGTGCGGCATCTCCAATAGGAAGCGCGAGATCGATCAACAAAATGCGCTGCTCGGCCGTCTGCGCCATGGCGATGGCTATATTGCAGGCGACGGTCGTAACACCGGCTCCCCCTTTGGAGCCGACAAAGACGAGCAGGCTGCCCGTAGCTGCCTCTCTGGGAGCCGGCTTTTCCTGGAGGAGGAGTTCGATACGAGTGAGAGCCTCGGCCACTGCGCCTTGTTCCAGGGGCAGCAGGAGGTACTCACGAACACCTGCACGCATGGCCCGGACCGCAAGTTTCGTCTCTCTACTCTCGGAATAGACCATGATCGTCACCGCATCGTTGACGCTCGCTCTTTCCACTAAATCGAGGACGAAATCCGGCTCACTGTCCAAATCCAGGATGAGAACATCGAACTGCGCCTTCATGGGTTGCAGGTATTTCAGTTCCGGCGGGTAGGAATTGAACTCGCGGACTTTGGCGCGGCGAGTTTCGGCAAGGGCCTTGGCCACGACCGAACGTCTCGCCTCGTCGGGGCCTATCAAGGCAATCGACAAGGGAGCGGTCCCTATAGTGCGGGTCTGTTGCGCATCGAAATCGAGCGATCCATCTGCTGAACTCACGATATGAGGCGCCCTTTGAGAAGAAGTGCTCATTGAGAAACCACCCGCCTTTCCGCCCAATCTCAATTGAGAGGTTGCCGGGGATATGAGCTCGCAGGGTTCTTCCACCCTGAACGAAGAAAGTTGGTTCGCCCAGGGAGAGGGGAACCTTGGACGCGAGCGTCAACCAGCGAATGCCTGCCAGGCAACCCGCTCCCGTACGATAGTAACCATTATTTGAACAAAGATAACCATAATTATAAATTACGAAAGTGCCGTCTCGCCGTCCGCGCTCGACGTTACTTTTGGGAAAGCGCAGGTACGGCTCTGATTCGGTGAACAGATAAGCTGGCTTTTGTGATTGATAATCAGTAGGCCGGGGGCTTGAATCACTTCCGCTCGAACGTGTCAAATTATTCATAATAAACTAATTAGTTTCATGTCCTTTTTCGATCTCTTCTTCGGTTCCAGCGAGCAACATGCCGTCAGCCTGACCACGCCGCGGTGTGCAGTGAATGGAAATGGCCGGGAGAAGCGAGCGAAGCGTGCGGGGCGGCTCTCAACATTGGATCATCGGCCGCAAAGGCAATTTTCTGCGAGTGGCAGGGCCGATTCGTTCTCAATCACGCCAGCTTGGGGTGCAGCTTCTCGAACCCAGTTGCTTGCTGATAGGCGCGGGCAAAAGCGGCCAGCTTCGCATCCTGGTAGAGTCCGGCCAGAAACGTTAGCGAGACCGGCGTTCCCGGCCCTCCAATGTCGTCGCTCTCGCCGGTATCGATCTTGGGCGGCGGGGGCGCGTCCGGGCCGCGCAATCCGTTGGGCAAAATCAGCGCCGGGCTGCCGCTCAGGTTGGTGGCGATGAGCTGCTCGCCGGTGGTGGGCGTCACGATGATCTCCACCTGCCGGAAGAGCGCCGCAATCTGCTCGACGCCCAGCGTCCGCGCGCGATTGGCCTGGATGTACTCGACCGCCGGGTAGAAGCGCGCGATGCGGAACTGGTTGGGCCAGTCGTCAGGTCCCTGTTCGGTCAGCAGCCGGTCGCGGCCGGTCATGGTCAGCTCGTCGAAGGCTGCGGCGGCCTCGGCGGTCAACAGCGGCGTCATCGCGTCCCACGGCAGTTTGGGCAGCTCCACCGGCATCAAATTCACGCCCATCGAGCGCAGCTTAGCGAGCGCGGCCAGGGCATAACGGCGGTCGTAAACGCGCCGTGCGTGTGCAGCCTCCGCAGCGGCGCGCGCCTCCTCGCGCTTCTTTTTCTCCGCGCCGGTTTCCTGGGGCGCTGGCTGGGCGGGTTTCAGCGGCGCCGGCGGCTCGAATTGGTTTTTCAAATAGCCGGCGCGCAGCGTGCGCCAATCGAAGTCCGGGTTCCAGTGAAAATCCACGCTGGCCGCCGAAGGGTCCTTGCCGTCCGGCCCGGCGATAGCTGCAAGCACCAGCGCACAGTCATCCACCGAGCGGCAGATGGGACCGAGCTTATCCATCGTCCAACTCAGCGCCATCGCGCCGGTGCGCGGGACCAGCCCGAAGCTGGGCCGCAGCCCGGTGCAGCCGCAGCGCGTCGAGGGCGACGAGATCGATCCCAGCGTCTCCGAGCCGATGGCAAAGCCCACGCATCCAGCGGCCACCGCGCTGGCCGGTCCGGCCGATGAGCCGCTCGACCCCTGCGCCGGGTTCCACGGATTGCGTGTGCGCCCGCCAAACCACTTGTCGCCCATGGCCAGCGCGCCAAGGGTGAGCTTGGCCACCAGCACCGCGCCTGCCGCGTCCAGGCGCTGGACCACGGTCGCATCATAGTCGAAGCTCTGCTGCTCGAACCCTCCCGCGCCCCAAGTCGTCGGGTAGCCCTTCACGGCCAAAAGGTCCTTCGCGCCCCACGGAATGCCGTGCAGCGGCCCACGATAGTGGCCTGCGGCAATCTCCGCGTCGGCTGCCCTGGCCTGCGCAATCGCCCGCTCTTCCGTCAGCGTGATCACGAAGTGCAGCAGCGGGTCGTAGCGCTTCAGCCGGGCAATGTACATCTGCGTGAGCGCCAACGACGTAATCTTGCGCTCGCGCACGAGCGGCGCAAGCTCGCCGATGGTGGCGAAGGCCAGATCTTCAAGGCGCGGAGACGCGGCCGCAGCGCCGCCCACAAAGCTTGCGGCGGCCGTCGCCTTTGCCGCCGGCCCAGCCGCTGATTCGCAGTTCGGCCCGCCGCCTGCCTTGGCTGCGGGCTGAGGATGAAACACGTAGGCTGGCGGTACGGAGTTGGGCAAATGAAGCGCGCGTATCTCCGCGTAGGCCCCGCGCTGCTGGTTCAGGCCGTCGAGCATCCTCTGCTTCTGCGCGGCGGTGAACGGCCCCACTCCGGCCAGCTCCGCGGCCCGGTCGATCATCTCCGGCGTAATCTTTGCCAGCCCGGCTGCCTGGCCCGCTCCCGCAGCTTCTTGCGCCTGCGCGGCCAGCGTGTACAGAATTCCCGGCAGCAGCGGCGATGCCATCCCCGCAGCCGTGCAAGCGTTCACAAATCTCCGGCGGTCCAGTCTCATGCGCCACGGTCCTTTCTGAATTCCCTTGCGCAAAACTATAGCGTATGGGGGAGAATCTGCGCCGCACGGCGCGATGACAGCACCGCGGCGGCAATCGGCAGAATTGAACTTACAGGCCAACCCTATCCGTGAGGGCGAGAGCGGCGTGCCCGCGGAGCGGTCCAGTCCGAGGAAAAATGGCCTCTGTGAGTCAGCCGGACTCTTCGTCCGTGGCCAGCTTCTCCAACTGCCTGCGCCAGTCCAGCGATTCCACAAAGCCCCTCGACTCCCGCCAGCCCGGCTCGACGATCACGTGCAACTCCAGATACACACGCGTCCCCACGAGCGACTCGATTTTGCGTCGCGCGCCCGTCCCGATTGCCTTCAGCTTCGCGCCGCCCTTGCCGATCAAAATTGCCTTCTGCCCCTCGCGCTCGCAATAGATCGCCGCGGCAATCCGCGTCAGGCCCTGCGGGCTTTTACCTTTGGCGGGCGGCAACGGCTGGGGTTCTTCGAATTCCTCAATCACCACCGCCGCAGCGTAGGGAACCTCTTCGCCGGTCTCGATCAAAATGCTCTCCCGGATCAGCTCGGCGGCCATGAACCGCAGCGGCTGGTCGGTGTACTGGTCCTTGGGATAGTAGCGTTCGCCCCTGGGCAGCGCTTCCACGATCTTGCGCACCAGCACGTCCAGCCCGTCGCGCTTGCGTGCGCTCAACGGAATCACTTCGGCAAAGTTGTACTGGCGGCTGAGGTTCTCGATGAGCGGAAGCAGTTCCTCCTTGCGCACCAGGTCGATCTTGGTCAGCACCAAAAACACGGGGCAGTCCAGCTTGCGCACCAGGCTGAACAGAAACTCGTCCTCGCTTGGTGCTCCCGCGCTTTTTCCCCTTGGTGCATTGGGTGCGGGCGCCCCAGGTTCGGATTCTCGGACCTGGAAGGGCTCAAGCCCCACCTTGCGCGTGGCGTCCACGAGCACCAGCACCAGGTCCCGCGTCTCCAGCGCCTCGTGGATCTCCTGCAACATGCGCCGGTCAAGCTGCGAGGCGGGCCTGTGCACGCCGGGCGTATCCACAAAGACGATCTGCGCGGCGGGATGGACGCCCTTGCGCGCCGGGACCTCGACCACCCCGATGATCCGGTTGCGCGTGGTCTGCGGCTTGGCGGTCACAATCGCTACTTTTTCGCCGGTCAGGGCATTGAGCAGTGTGCTCTTGCCCACGTTCGGCCGGCCGAGGATGGCGACAAATCCAGATTTCACGCGGTCTCCTGCTCCAGCCTCCTATTATCGCGGATGTGCGCTGGCCGGCTCGGGCGGTATCGCTTGCCCGATCATCCACCCCAGGTGGTGATAACAGGCCCTGGCGTGGTTCCAGCATTTATGTGTCGTTTTGCGGTTTGTGCGAGGGGCATTTTCTTGAGGAAAAACGCCACTCGGCAGTGCGCCTTCCGGGTACAGCTATTCTGCAATCGCTGTAGCCCTTCCCAACGCTAAAGCCACGGATTTTATACTGAAAACACCGATGAGCACGTTCAAACCCGTTGATGAGCAATTGGATCTGCTGGAGAAGGGCGCGGCGGAGATTATCCGCGTAGGCGACCTGCGCGAGCGCCTCGAAGAGAGCCGCAAGACCGGGCGGCCGCTGCGGGTGAAGGCCGGCTTCGACCCCACGGCGCCCGACCTGCACCTGGGCCACACCGTGCTATTGCGCAAATTGCGGCACTTCCAGCAATTAGGCCACCAGCTCATCTTCCTGGTGGGCGACTTCACCGCGCTGATCGGCGACCCCACCGGCAAAAACGCCACGCGCAAACCGCTGAGCCGCGAGCAAATTGAAGCGTTCGCCAAGACCTACACCGAGCAGGTTTTCAAAATCCTCGATGGACAGGCCACGGAAGTGCGATTCAACTCCGAGTGGCTGGGCAAGCTCGACTACGAGGCCACGGTGCGGCTGACGGCGCACTTTACGGTCTCGCAGATGCTGGAGCGCGACGAGTTTCACCAGCGGTTCCAGGCCGAGCAGCCCATCGGGCTGCACGAGATGCTATATCCGGTGATGCAGGGCTACGACTCGGTGGCGCTCCAGTGCGACGTGGAACTGGGCGGAACCGATCAGAAATTCAATCTGCTGTGCGGGCGCGAGCTGCAGCGGCACTACGGCCAGAAGCCGCAGATCGTGCTCATGACGCCGATCCTGGAAGGGCTGGACGGCGTGCAAAAGATGTCGAAGTCGCTGGGCAACGCGATTGGGATCAACGAGCCGCCGGGGGAGATGTACGGCAAGCTGATGAGCATCAGCGATGAGCTGATGTGGAAGTATTTTCTCCTGCTGACCGATCTGCGCGGGTCGGAGGTTGAGGCGTTGAAAGCCGGCGTGGCTGCCGGTCGTGCGCACCCCATGGAAATCAAGAAGCGGCTGGCGCGGATGATTGTGAGCGGGTTCCACGGCGAGGCGGCGGCGCAGGGCGCGGACGAGAACTGGGCAAGGATGTTTCAGCAGAGAGAGTTCTCAGAGGACGTAGACGAGGTTCACCTTTCGCTGAGAGACTTTCTTTCGGAGAGTGTTTCAGAGCGCGAACAGATGCGCTCGGAAACTTCACCAACGGACTTTCAAGCGGCCGCTGGTTCCTCTCAGTTGTTAAAGGTCGCCAAGCTCCTAACCGAGTCGGGGCTGACGAGCTCAAATGCCGAGGCCCAGCGCAAGTTGAAGGAAGGTGCGGTTCGCATCAACGATGAGGTATGGAGCAAGGCAACGAGACCGCTTGAGAGTTCTGATTTCTCTTCGCCCGGCAAGGGCAGCGAAGTTCAGCTTCAGATTCGCTTAGGCAAAAAGGCGAAGCGAGTGATTCTTTCCTAGCCTCCAAAAATTCGATCCGATCTGTCCTCACCCGGTTCGCAACTCTGTTGGCCGCCCGGCCGGTTGAGCTGCGGACTCGCCGGCTTGCTGCTCTCTCCTCAGTCGTGGGGCGGAAGCTCGCTGGGCATTTCGACGGCGGCGAAACGGCCGTCGGGAGTGAGGGTAAGCACGGGGGCGTAGAGGCCCAAAAGCTCACGGCGCCACCAGTCGCCGGTGCGGCGTTTTTCAGCCAGGGAAGTGAACCAATACTGCCAGAGGACAGCGCGAACATAGCGGGGCGGCAGGTTGGGAAAGGGATTGGAGCGAAAGAGCGAGAGTACGGCGGGATCGTTGACGAGGAGACGCTCTTCGGTGAGGGGAACGATCTGGTTTTGCTGCCAGTCGCCGAGCGAAGCGAACCATAAGTTCCAGTCGAAGCGCGGCTGGTAGGGGGCGTAGATGCCGGGGGCCTGATTGAGCGCCTGGGGCTTGTAGCGGAAGGGATAGGCGGTCCAATGCTGGCCGTCGTCGGATCCTTGGAATTCGATCTCGTAGCGGCCCCGGGTCATCACAGCGAAGAGGCCGTACTGATTGGCGATGCGAAAGGGCTCGAGGGCGGTGATGGGCGCGGCGGGCAGGGGAATGCTGCGGAAAGGAATGGCCAGGAGTTCGGCGGTGGTGGCGTAGGCGATCCAGGTGAGGAGGACCACGGCAACAGCCAGGCGCAGGGCAGAGAAGTGGTTCGAGAGCCGGCGTAGAAGCGTAGTACGCGGGGGCATGGCGGCGGGGAAGACGGGAGCGGGTTCAGGCGCGGCCAGGATGGAGAGGGACGGCTCTTCGCGGAATGCGAGGGGCTCGATTTTTTCCGGCTCGTGGGGGCGAAAGCGCGCGGGGACGAAGCGGAGCAGGAACTTGTCGTCGAGGAGCAGGAAGCCGAGGGAGAGGACGAGGTAGTTGAGGAAGGTGTAGTTGGCGGTGAGGATGACGCCGATCTCCCAAGGCGTGACGATGAAGAAGCAGATGAGGCGCACGCGCCGGGGAAAGAAGAGCATGAAGACCAGGCCCAGCTCCATCGCCAGCGTGGCGCCGGCTGTGGCCACCTGGAACCAGTGAGGAAGATGCTGAACGTACCAGCCGATCCAGGTGGGCAAGGGACCGTTTTGGTAGTACTGGTCCATGGCGGTCAAGTGACGCCACTCGGGGTCGCCGCTGGCCAGCTTGACCATGCCTGACTCGAAGTAGATGCGGAACCACTCCCATTGCAAGAGGAAAAGGGCTGCGCGGGAGGGCGGATGGTGCGCGCCCCAGCCGGGCCTGATCCCGCCAGGCGCGAAAAACAGGACGAGAAAGCCGGCCGCCAGGAGCATGCCGTCGGATTGATATTGCGAAAAGACGTTGGTAGCCGTAACGAAGGAGAGATAGCTGACAAAACAGATGAAGAAGCTGAGGCGCGGCCAGAGGTTGAAGAAGGCGGCAACGGAGGCGGCCAGACCCAGCCAGGTGACGGCCAGGAGCATGGCCGAGCCGGACGAAAACCAGAAGAGCGAGGGCGCATACCAATAGCGAGCCATGCCCAGCGACTGCGCGACAGCGGCCAGATAGTCGCGGGCGGGCAGGACGCCTTCGGGACCGATGAGGCCGTTGATCTGGAACAGAAGCGAGTAGAAGGCGGAGAGATAGATGAGGGCCAGGGCGCGGAGAAATATCCAGCGCGGAACCAGCCGGCCCGGCGCGCCGTGGCGGGAGTCGAACAGCCAGCGGATGACGTTGCCGGGGGTACGTTCCATGTCTGGAACAGGATATACCGGAGTTGCAAGCGGCGGGCGGATGCGGTCCCGGCGCTAATTCGTGTACGGGTAGCCGATAAACTTATCCACCCACTGGATGAAGTACACCATGTTGGGAGCGTCGGTGTGGCCGCCGTCGTCCTGGCGCCAGGCCAGCTTGCCGCCGAGCAGGCCGTCGTTGACGGGCGGCATGGGAGCGGTGCGGTAGTGGAAGTCTGAGGTGCTCAGGCCGGGCGCGCCCAGGAGGGTCCACACAGGACTGGCGGCGACCGTCGCCATCCAGCTTCCGCGTTGGTCGAGCCACTGGGCGTCGCCTTTGGCGGGAATGCCGTAGCTGATGAAGGTCAGCCGAGGAGCGCAAAGGGCGATGAGCTCGTTGGAGTCGACGGGAATGTCACCGGGGTTCATGCTGCCGAACGCAGCCTTGGAGGCGTCGTACTTGATGAAGTTGCCGGCCATCCAGTAGAACTCACCGCCGGCGAGATTGGCGACCGACTCGCCGAAGTTGCGGCGCAGGGGAGTGGCGCCGCCCTTGCCCGAAGAGCCGACCAGGACCATGGCGAAACGGGGATCGAAGGCCATGGTGACGAGAGCCGCCTTGCCGTAGCGGGAGACGCCTTCAATGCCGACGTGCTTGGCGTCCACGGCGGGATTGGTTTCGAGGTAATTGAGGCCCTGGCTGGCGGCCCAGGCCCAGGCGCGCAAGGCGCCCCACTGATCGGGTTTGCGCGGCTGGCCCTTGTTGACCAGACCGATGATGCCGCGCGTAAGGCCGGCGGCGCTGTCAGCCTGCGCGCTTTGCGGATCGAGCATGGCGAAGCCCCAGTTGGCGCCGATGAGCTGCCAGGTGCTGGGCAGGCCGCCGTCGGCGTTCAGGTGCGGAAACTCGAAAGGCACGGGAGGGACCGGGTTCCAGCCGGGATACTGCGCGATGACCGCTTTGAGCGAGGGGTCCTGCCGGATGAGCAGGGCGTCCATGGCGGCGTTGATGCGGGCCAGCTCGGACGCAGTGGGCTGGCGGGGATTGGGAAAGCCGCTGGGGCCGAACAGGATGAGGACGGGGACGGGGCCTTTGGCGCCGGCCGGAAGCGCCAGCGTCATGCGCAGGTTGACGTTGATGAGCGGATACGAAGAGTTGTCCACGTGTCCGTTGAGGACGGTGACGTTGGCAAGATGGAAGCCGATGTGCTCGGTTTCCTGGGCCACGACTGACCAGGTGACTTTGGGAACGTTCTTGGGGACGAAGCCATAGACGTACTGCTCGAAGTCATGAACGATCTGGGGGCGGCGCTGGTTCCACCACATGCCGGCGGAGGTGACCTTTTGGCCGTTGTTGAGGAGGAGCGCATTGGGCAGGTTGGGGTAGGGATTGGCCTTGGATTCGTCGTAGTTGGCGTGATTGGGACCATGGGAGTCGCCGTTGGGCGCGGGACGCAGGGCTTGAATGCCGAGTTCATGCATCAGTTGCTGGTGCGCCTGCTCGTCGGTGAAGGTGACGGGCGGGGGCGGCGCGCCGTTGGCGGCGGAGTTCTGGGCGCGCGATTGCCTGGTGAAGGCGAGGGCGAGAAAAAGCAAAAAGGCGCCGGGCGTGAAAAACTGGCGCAAAAACTGGCGCGTGGAGATGGGCATCGTGATAACCTGTTCTCGCTCACAAAGCGATTTATTTAGGAGCCTATCGTAGAACATTGGACATGAGAATCGCAAAGAAAATCTTTCTCCTGGGCGCGGTTTTACTGGCTGCGCTGGCGCTGGGCGCGGGGGCCGGCGCGCAAACAGCGAAAAACAGAGAGGTTTGGGTGGGAAGCTGGGCATCGTCGCAGCAGATTCCCGAGCCGCGGAATTCAATCACACCGGACGACTTGCGCGATGCGACCATGCGCCAGGTGGTGCGCCTCTCCGTGGGCGGCGCGGAGCTGCGGGTACACATCTCGAATGACTTCGGGACCCAGCCGCTGCGGTTTGAGTCCGTACACATCGCGCGTGCAGTGGCGCCGGGATCGTCAGCGATTGAGCCGGGAACGGACCGGGCGCTGACCTTCTCAGGGTCGGAATCGGTGACGGTGCCGGCGGGTGCGGAGTACATCTCGGACCCCATCAAGTATCCGGTTGCGCCGCTGACCAATCTGGCCATCTCGTTTTATATCGAGGCGCCTCCAGCGCAGGAGACCGGCCATCCCGGCTCACGCACGACGACATTTTACGAGCACGGGGATTTGGTTTCAGCCGCGTCGATGCCGGGCGCAAACGAGGTGGAACACTGGTATCAAGTCTCAGGCGTGGACGTGCTGGCGCCGGCGGGCGCGGCCGCGGTGGTGGCGCTGGGCGACTCGATCACCGACGGCCATGCCACGACGACCAACGGCAACAACCGCTGGACCGATGTGCTGGCGGAGCGGCTGCAGGCCTCGCCGGCGACGCGCAAGACCGGAGTGCTGAACGCAGGGATTGGCGGCAACCGCGTGCTGCTGGACGGGCTGGGACCCAATGCGCTGGCGCGCTTCAACCGCGACGTGCTGGCGCCGGCTGGAGTGCGCTGGGTGATTGTGTTCGAGGGGGTCAATGATTTGGGCACCTTTGGATTCCAGGGCGCAGCCTCACCGCAGGCGAATGAAGACCTGGTGAAGAGTCTGATCTCCGCCTACCAGCAGATGATTACGCGGGCGCACGCGCACGGGATCGAGGTGATTGGGGCCACGATCACGCCGTTCGAGGGCTCATTTTACGACCGCCGTCCGGGTTTGCCCGTGGAGGCTGACTGGAAGGAGATCAACGCGTGGATTCGCGCGCCGGGACACTTCGACGCGGTGCTCGATTTTGCCAAAGTGATCGAAGATCCCAGCCAGCCTGACCGCCTGCTGCCCGCCTACGACAGCGGCGATCATCTGCACCCCAATCCGGCCGGCTATCGCGCCTTGGGAGATTCGATTCCATTGACGCTGTTCGAGCGGTGACCGGCCGGGTTGAGGGCGGGAACGCGCGGCCGTGCGATGGGAAAGGAAAATCGATTCTCTTCTTGTCTTCGGAGGATTCTCAGGCTACACTGTGCAGCAGCCAGCCTGTGCATCTTCGCAGACCGGTTTCCCGGTTACAGCGGAACGAGTGTGTCCATGTGCTGCTGACGGTCGTGGATTTTATATGAAATCAATCTCTCCGCCGGTCTTGTGCGCGTCTACCTTTTCGAAAGAAGGCGCGTTTCTATTGTTGCGCGCACGGCCGGCCCAGCTCTTCGCCGCGAGAGGGCAGCCACTTCGCCCGTCTGACGAACCCGCTCCCAACCACGCATCCTTAAAGGAAGAAAACTTATGAAGAAGCAGACTGCAATGCCAAAGCAAAGGCGCGGAACGCTGCCCGCGTACAAGAACTCGAAACTTCCCTCGGCCCGCCGGGTCAAGGATCTGCTCGCGCGTATGACGCTTGAGGAAAAAGTTGCGCAGATGCTGTGCATCTGGCAGCAAAAGCCTGAAACGCTGGTCGATGCCGAGGGCAACTTCGACGAGCGCAAAGCCAGGCGGGCGTTCCGCAGCGGCCGCGGACTAGGACAGGTGGGCCGCCCCAGCGATGCCGGCAACGGAAAGAACGCGCGCCAGATGGCGGCGCTGACCAATGACATCCAGCGATTTTTCCTGGAGCACAGCCGCTTGGGGATTCCGGTGGTCTTTCACGAAGAGTGCCTGCACGGCCACGCCGCGGTGGAGGGGACGAGTTTTCCGCAGCCGATTGCGCTGGGCGCGACCTTCAATCCCGAGCTGGTAGAGTCGATCTTCACCGCAACCGCGGCCGAGGCTCGCCTGCGCGGAACCCACCAGGCTCTGACGCCGGTAGTGGACGTAGCGCGCGAACCGCGCTGGGGCCGCGTGGAAGAGACCTATGGCGAGGATCCGTTCCTCGTGTCGCGGCTGGGCATCGCGGCGGTGCGCGGATTTCAGGGCGATAGAACCTTCCGCGACAAGCGCCGCGTGATGGCTACCCTCAAGCATTTTGCTGCCCACGGGCAGCCGGAATCGGGTATGAACTGCGCGCCTGCCAACGTCTCCCTGCGTGTGCTGCGGGAGACGTTTCTTTACCCCTTCAAAGAGGCGCTGCGCGAGGCCGGCGCGATCAGCGTCATGGCCTCCTATAACGAGATCGACGGCGTACCTTCTCATGCCAGCCGCTGGCTGCTCCGCGACGTGCTGCGCAAGGAGTGGGGCTTCAAGGGCTTCATCGTCTCGGACTACCGCGCCATCCGGGAGCTCAGCCACCGCGCCGACACGCACGGCCATTTCGTGGCCAAGGATGCGAGGGAGGCCTGCGCGCTGGCCGTGAAAGCGGGCGTAAACATCGAGCTTCCCGATCCAGATTGCTATCTGCACCTCGCCGAACTGGTGCGCAAAGGCGTGCTGAAGGAAGCGCAACTCGATGAGTTGGTCGCTCCCATGCTTTTCTGGAAGTTTGAGATGGGGCTGTTCGACGATCCGTATGTCGATCCGGACGAGGCGGCGCGCGTAGTGGGCTGCGACGAGCACCGCAAACTGGCTTTGACCGCCGCGCACCAAGCCATCACGCTGCTGAAGAACGAGAATGGCGTGGCGCCGCTCGATGCGGAGAAGATCAAAACCATCGCCGTCATCGGCCCCAACGCGCACCGCAGCCTGCTGGGCGGCTACAGCGGCGTGCCCAAGCACAACATCACGGTGCTCGACGGCATTCGGGAAAAAGCGGGCAAGAAGATTACGGTCCTGTACAGCGAAGGGTGCAAGATCACCGTGGGCGGCAACTGGAATCAGGACGAGGTGGTTGCGAGCGACCCTGAACAGGACCGCAAACAGATCGCCGAGGCCGTCGCGGTGGCGAAGCAGGCTGACGTCATCGTGCTGGCGCTGGGCGGCAACGAGCAGACCTCGCGCGAAGCCTGGGCTCTCAACCACATGGGCGACCGTACCAGCCTGGATTTGATCGGCCGCCAGGATGAGCTGGCGCAGGCGATGGTGGCCCTGGGCAAGCCGGTGATCGTTTTTCTTTTCAACGGGCGGCCGCTCTCGATTAATTACCTGAGCCAAAATGTGCCCGTGATTTACGAGTGCTGGTACCTGGGCCAGGAGACGGGACGCGCCGTGGCCGATGTGCTGTTCGGCGATTTCAATCCCGGCGGCAAGCTGCCCATCACCGTGCCGCGCTCGGCCGGCCATCTGCCCGCCTTTTATAACTACAAGCCCTCGGCACGGCGCGGCTATCTCTTCGACGACGTTTCTCCGCTCTACGCCTTCGGCTACGGACTCAGTTATACGAGCTTTTCCATCAGCAATCTGCGGCTCACGAAAAAGAGCATCCGGCGCGGCGGCTCAACCCGGCTTCTGGTGGATGTGGCCAATACCGGAAGGCGCGAGGGAACCGAGGTCGTCCAACTCTATATTCGCGACCTGGTGAGCTCCGTAACCCGTCCGGTAAAAGAGCTGAAGGGCTTCCGCAAGGTGTACCTGAAGCCCGGCGAAAGCACTACCGTCGCCTTCGAGATTACTCCCGATCTGCTCTCCTTCTACGACATCGATATGAACTACACCGTCGAGCCCGGCGACTTTGAACTGATGGCCGGCAACTCTTCCCGGGATGCGGACCTCAAAAAATTGATCTTGCAGGTAAAGCCGTAGGCGCAGCCGGCAAGCCCGGACAAAGACGAGGAGCGTATGGAGCAGAGGCTTTCCTTCGGAGAGAAATTCGGCTACAGCCTGGGTGACTTGGCGGCCAACTTCGTCTTCCAGGCCATGCTCGCCCTGCAACTGGATTTCTACACCCACACCTTTGGCCTGACGGCGGCGCAGGCGGGAACGCTCTTCCTGGTTGTCGGGCTGAGCGTAGCTTGCCTCAATCCGGTCGTGGGCGCTATCGCCGACCGCACCATTACCCGCTGGGGCAAGTTCCGGCCCTGGCTGCTGTGGACGGCCGTACCCTTCGGTATTTTCGGCATCCTCACCTTCACCACGCCCAACCTCAGTCCAGTGGGCAAGATCATCTACGCATGGATCACCTACGCCCTGCTCAGGATTATCTACGTTGCCAACAACGTGCCCTATGCCTCGCTCAACGCAGTCATGACCCTGGATCCCAATGAGCGGACCAGCATCTCGTCTTACCGCCAGATTGCGGCCAACACCGCCGGCTTCATCGTCGCCAGCCTAGCCATTCCCATGATCGGGTTTTTCGGCCACGGCAACAGCGCGCGCGGTTATCAGCTCACCATGGGCCTGCTCTCCGTGCTGAGCGTTTTCTTTTTCGTGATCGCCTTTTTCTCCAGCAAGGAGCGCATCCAGCCTGACCCGCAGCAGAAGACCTCGCTGGGCCAGGATCTTTCCGACCTCATCCGGAACCGCCCCTGGGTGGTGCTCTTTCTGGCCACGCTGTTCTATTTCATCGCCCTTCTGGTGCGCGGCAACGTCATGCTGCCTTATTTCCGCTATGTCGCCGGCCGCGTGGGGATCTACGCATGGTTCAACGGATTCGGGCTGGCCTCACTGCTGGCAGGCGTCGCCTGCTCCACGGCCCTGACCAAGCGCATGGGCAAGCGCCGGCTCTTCATCGTCAGCATGATTCTGGCGGGAGCGTTCAATACTGCGCTGGTCATCATTCCGCCGCACGCCACGGCGGTCATCATCGGTACGGAAGTGCTGCGCCAATTCAGCTTCGGAGTATCGGGCCCGCTGCTATGGGCGATGATGGGCGACGTGGCCGACTACGGCGAATGGAAGACGGGCCGCCGCGCCAGCGGCACGGTCACGGCCGCGGTGGTGTTCGCGCTGTGGGCGGGTCTGGCCATCGGCGGCGCTTTGGCGGGATGGCTGCTCTCGCTCTACGGCTTCGTCTCCGAGGCCGCCACGCAGACAGCGCACGCTCAGAGCGGCATCCGGTTAACCGCGAGCGTCTACGCCGGCCTGGCCTTCTTTGCCACCGCTGTTTGTCTGTTCTTCTACCCCATTTCGCGGGAATTGAACCAGAAGATCGCCGACGAACTGGCCGCGCGGCGCAAGATGTTCACTGCATAGATGGCCGCTAAAACCGGCCAAGGATTGGGCACATAACCCTCCTGAAGGGAGACATCACACGATGAAGAGAAAGAGGAAGAGGAAGATGCGATCGGCAGCATGGGCGGGCTTTTTGGCGGTGAGCTTAACGGCGTCAGCCCATGCTCCCACCTCTCTGAAAGAGGCATACAAGGGCGACTTCCTCATCGGCGCGGCCATGAATGCGGCGCTGATTACAGGCGAAGATGCGCGCGGCGACGCCATCATCGAGACCCAATTCAACGCCATCTCGCCGGCGGACGCGCTGAAGTGGGCGTTCGTCCATCCTCAGCCGGGCAAGTACGATTTCACCTTGGCCGACCAGTACGTTGCCTTTGGCCTGAAGCACCACATGAACATCCTGGGCCACAATCTGGTGTGGCATGAAGAGGTTCCAGGGTGGGTCTTCCGCGACAGCAAAGGTCATCTCCTCAGCCGCGATGCCCTGCTTGCCCGAATGCGCCGCCATATTCAAACCGTGGTCGGCCGCTACAAGGGAAAGATCAACTGCTGGGATGTAGTCAACGAAGCCCTCAACGAAGACGGAACCATGCGCCAGTCGCTATGGTACAAGATCATCGGCCCTGACTATATCGAGAAAGCCTTCGAATACGCGCATGAGGCCGATCCCCACGCCTTGCTCGGCTATAACGACTACAACTTGGAGAAGCCGGCCAAGCGCAAGGCAGCCATCGCGCTGGTCAAGAGGCTGAAGGCGGATGGAATCCCGATAGCCTACGTCGGCTTGCAGGATCACGACAGCCTCACCTGGCCCACCGTAGAGCAGGAAGACGCCACCATCTCTGCCTTCGCGGCTTTGGGAGTCAAAGTTGCCATCTCGGAGCTGGATATTAACGTGCTGCCCACCCCTGGGGGTCAACCCACCGCCGATGTGAATCTCCACATTCGCCAGAACCCGAAGCTGAATCCTTATGTAAACGGACTGCCGGAATCCGTGCAAAAGGAGCTGGCCGCGCGCTACGCCGGCCTGTTTCGCGTCTTCCTCAAGCATCGCGGCCAAATCATGCGCGTGACCTTCTGGGGCGTCACCAATGGGGATTCCTGGCTCAATAACTGGCCGGTAAAGGGGCGCACTGACTACCCGCTGCTCTTCGGCCGCAACGGCAGTCCGAATCTGTCTTTCGATGCGGTCATGCGCGTTGCTTCTGAGGCCTCCCGGCATTGAGCGGCTGCGCCTCGCCGGCATTATGCGCAAGTCTCGGCGCACGCCCTTCAAAGACTGTGGTCGAGGCCCGCTTCGGCTTGGATCCCGCAGGTTTGCAGTATGGGCAATCTCCTCCGCCGGTGGGCTCGACGAGGCGTTCAGATGGCAAATTTCTTTGCCCAGCTCAAGCATCTCCGCGCGATTGCTGCCTGCGGCGGCAAAACCGGCCACAACTTCCCCGCTGCGGTCTACTGCGTTTCCAAACTTGTCCGGTTGATTCGACGACGGGCCTTATAGCATTTTCGGAATAGGTGTAGACCGGAACCACTCCTGTGGAGTGGATTTTTCCTCAACAAAAATCCACATTCGCGGCTCTCAATCGTTTCCAGTATTTCAGAAGATGCCGTAGGGCCCAGCCCGGCTTAGATGTCGAGATTTTTGACATCGAGGGCATTCTCTTCGATAAATTTCCGGCGCGATTCCACGTCTTCACCCATGAGTGTGGTAAAGATGGCGTCGGTTTCGGCGATGTCCTCGAGTTTGACGCGCAGCAGGGTGCGGCGTTCGGGGTCCATGGTGGTTTCCCAAAGCTGGGAGGAGGTCATCTCGCCCAGACCCTTGTAGCGCTGCACCTGGTAGTCCCTTTTGCCCTGCTCGACGATGTAGGCGAACAGCTCGCGCGCCGTTTGCTTTTCGACCGGCTCGCGGAGGGTGCGCGCGGCGCGGCGGGTCTGGGATGCGGCCGGTTGCGCACCGCCGCCTTCGCCGGCCTCCGCTTCCTCGCCCGCCGGCTCTGCGGCGGCCTGCGAAGAATACTCGACCAGGTACGGCGGCTCCAGATAGTCCTTGATCTGCGAATACTTCGACATCATCTGCCGGAATTCGGGGCTCGACGCCAGCGCCCAGTCGATGCACCGCTCGGCGCCCTGCGCATCTTTGAACCGAATGGACCAGGTGTGATGCTCCTCGTCCTGTTCCGGCGCCTGCAACTTGATCTGAAATTCTTCAGCCAACTCCTTCAACTGCGCCGCGACGGCGCCAATCTTCTCCGGCAGATCGCCGTTGTGCTGGGAGGTAAAGTCGCTGCGCTGGGTCAGTTCGGCGCGCGCCAGCAGTTCCACCAGCTTCTCGTTGCGGAAGCGTTTATCCACTTTCTCTGCAAATCCGAGATACTCGTTCAGATAGCCCATGAAACGGGTCAGCTCCGCGCCTTCAATCTTGCTGGCGTTCTCGCCATGGCGCACCACGACGCCCTCGGATGCCCGCTTCACCATCACGCGCACAAACTCCCGGTCATCCTTGATGTACTGTTCGGAGCGGCCCTTCTTGATTTTGTAAAGCGGCGGCTGGGCGATGTAGACGTGATCGCGCTTGATGAGCTCGGTCATGTGGCGGAAGAAGAAGGTGAGTAGCAGAGTGCGGATGTGGGAGCCGTCCACGTCGGCGTCGGTCATGAGGATGATCTTGCCGTAGCGGATCTTGGCGGCGTCGAAGTCCTCTTTGCCGATGCCGCAGCCGAGGGCGGTGATCATGGCGCGAATCTCCTCGTGGCCGAGCATCTTGTCGTAACGGGCCTTCTCGACGTTGAGGATTTTGCCCTTGAGGGGCAGGATAGCCTGGAAGCGGCGGTCGCGGCCTTGCTTGGCGGTGCCGCCGGCGCTTTCGCCCTCGACCAGATAGAGCTCGCAGCGGTCGGGGTTGCGCTCGCTGCAGTCGGCGAGCTTGCCGGGCAGGCCGGTGCCGTCAAGAGCGCCCTTGCGGCGGGTGAGATCGCGGGCTTTGCGGGCGGCCTCGCGGGCGCGAGCGGCCTCGATGGCTTTGTTGATGATGCGCCTGGCGACGGGCGGGTTCTGTTCGAGGAAGGCGCCCAGCCGCTCGTTGACGAAGGCCTGGACAATGCCGGCGATGTCGGAGTTGAGCTTGCCCTTGGTCTGGCCTTCGAACTGAGGCTGCGGCAGCTTGACGCTGACCACGGCCACCAGCCCCTCGCGCACATCGTCGCCGCTCAGGTTCTCCTTCATGTCTTTGAAGAGGCCCAACTGCTGGCCGATGAAGTTGATGGTGCGCGTGAGCGCGGTGCGGAAGCCGGAGAGATGCGTGCCGCCATCGACAGTGTTGATGTTGTTGGCGAAGCTGAAGACGGCTTCGGAATAGCTGTCGTTGTACTGGAGGGCGATGTCAATCTCGACGCCGTCGCGCAGGGCCTCCATGACGATGGGTTTGTCGTGCAGGATGGTCTTGCCGCGGTTCAGGTGCTTGACGAACTCGGCGATGCCTCCGGCGTAGCGGAACTCGGCGCGCCGGGCTTCGCCGGTCTTGGGATCGGCGGTGCGTTCGTCAGTGAGGGTAATCTCAAGGCCCTTGTTGAGGAAGGCCATCTCGCGCAGCCGCTGGGCCAGGGTGTCGTAGTTGAACTCCGTAGCGGTGAAGATGGATTTGTCGGGCAGAAAATGCACGCGCGTGCCGCGCCGCTTGCTGGTGCCGGTCTGGCGCAGCTCGCTGGTCGGGATGCCGCAACGGAAGTCCATCTCCCAGGTATGGCCGTCGCGCCAGATTTCCACGTTGAACTCCTGGCTGAGGGCGTTGACGCAGCTTACGCCCACACCGTGCAGGCCGCCAGAAACCTTGTAGGTGGAGGAATCGAACTTGCCGCCGGCGTGGAGCTTGGTGAGCACCACTTGAACGGCGGGCATGTGTTCGCCGTTGGCGAGGTCCATCATATCGACCGGGATGCCGCGGCCATCGTCGGTCACGGTGATGGAGTTGTCCACGTGGATGATGACTTCGATCTTCTTGCAATAGCCCGCGAGCGCTTCATCGACGGAGTTGTCGACGACCTCGTACACGAGATGGTGCAGGCCCATCTCGCCCGTGGAACCGATGTACATGGCCGGGCGCAGGCGAACTGCCTCCAGACCTTCTAAAACCTTGATGTTTTCGCCGGTATAGCTGCCGTTCTCACCACTGAGGGGCAGGCCGCCGAGCACTTCAGTCGCCATTGGATTCCACTCGCGGGGCTATCGGGTTGAGGTTCAAAGAACGCCAGGGCATAGGTTGCGATTGCGGGCCTAAATTCCGAGACTAACCGCTTGAAATACGGGGGCTTTACACAAATTTCTCTTTCTTTATATTACCACGCGGAGGGAGGTGGAAGGCGGGCAAAAAGAGGAGATGATTCGGATAACAGTATTGTCTATTTTTGAAATCACTTGCCTTATTACTACAGTGTTACAAAATCGCAACCAGTCTCGAATCGGCAGGTTGCGCCGCTTCAGAAGAGTTAACAACGATGGAACACTGCGTGCTGTAAACCGCGAAAACATTGGCGAAAATTACGAAAGCCGGATCAAACTTCAGTTTTGTAACACTTTAGCCTTATCTTCAAATCCGCTATGCTCCCCCAGGGTACGGATTGCGCGGCCGTACCGTCTAATCCACTTGAGGTTACTCATCACCAAACTCGTCCTGCGCTTCGTTGCCATGACGAAGCGTGTGCGCCGGGTTGGTCATGCCATCCGCAGGAGGAGGCCGAACCGGCGGCCGGCGGCAAAGGTGAGCTGGACCTTGCTTGTTGCAGGAGTCGCGCTATTGCTTGCGCCTGTCCGGCTGAGCGCGCAAACCAAGGGCATCCTGGGCGATTGGACCGAACCCACCGGCTCGGTCATCCGCATCGGGCGCTGCGGCGCGCAGGTCTGCATGTGGATCGTCTCCGTCAGCAAGCGCGCGCCGGCCGCCACCGACGTCCACAATCCCCATCCGGCGCTGCGCAGCCGCTCCCTCTGCGGCTTGGAGATTGGCAGCGGCTTCAAGCTGCGCGACGCGGATCACGCGACCGGCGGCACCCTCTACGACCCGAAGACGGGAAAGACCTACCACGGAATGATTACGGCAGACGGGGCAACGCTTCGGTTGCGCGGCTACATCGGCATTCCCTTGTTCGGACGGTCGCAAACCTGGAGACGCCCCACGCAGCCGGTGAAGGCTTGCGGGACCGGGCCAGAAAATTAAAGTTCGGGCGGCGACGAAGGCGACCAAGCTGGAAGGCACGGTCGAGGAGATGATGTTCGCCATTCACGCGCATCCTACGCTGGCCGAGGCGATGCTGGATGGGTACGCGGCCGTGGAGGGGATGGCGATTAATGCGTAAAAGGCAGCGTAGTTGGCGGGGTTAGCCGCGCTGTGCGCGTGGTAGCGGAGCTGGCGGAGTTAGAAAGTTGGTTGGTTTAAGGCATTGATTTCCCAGGTCTCAGAATCGAGACCTGGGGCACCCGGCTGGCTGTGTATACTGTTTGCGATTACCAAAAAGTTACACCGTCGAGGATAGCGTAGCGTGGACGAACTCGTCATTGTTGTCGTGGTTCTCGGCGTTGCCGCATGGCTCATTTGGTGGATTGTCTCTAACATCTTCTCCAGCATCATCGAAGCAGGTCAAAATTTTCAGAGTTCAAGGAAGAGACGGCGAGACGCATTACAGAAATGGGGCGTTCGACCGAAGGACACAAGAACACTTGAAGAACGGAATGAAGATATAATTCGGAGCCATCTGGAGAGCTTCCACATTAACGGTAGTCGCAGCTATCACGAATCCGACGCCATAAGGGATTGCATTCAGGACATCGCCGATGCCGAAGGCAGGTCTTCGGAAGGGCCGAATCGCACATTTCTCTGGAAATGGAATCAGACTGCAACGCCTGAGTTCCTTGCACTCTCAACCTCTCTGTCTCGGCGATTCGGGGAACGGAGTCGAGAATTATCCCAAGCAAAACAGAAACAGGAACAGTTGGAGATTGAAGCAAAGATGCGTGCCCTTCAAGAGAAATATGCTCCCTTGATTCGCGCATTTTATGAAGTAGCGGAGAGAAAGGTCTCGCTGCGGGATGACTATGGAGAGGAGAATTGGGGCGCGCTTCAAAGAGAAATCGACTTGGTAATTCAAAAGATTGCGACCAAAGAGAATGCAGTCGACTATTCTCGTTGGAAGAAATTTCCTCGGGCAATGCCAAACGAATACAAACAATTGTCAGACTCTCTCGATCAGAGCTTTAGGGTGCGTCATCAGAAAGCGCGATTTGAGCGCGTCCCAAAGGTAGACTACAGAGCGATGACCGGCGTTGACTTCGAAGTCTATCTTACGAAGCTTCTCGAAAGACTTGGATTCACAGACATTCGCGGTACAGCTGCTACAGGCGACCAAGGCGCAGACATCTTGGCAAGAAAGGATGGAAGAAATATCGTCATCCAAGCCAAGCGATATATGAGCCCTGTCGGAAACGGTGCCGTTCAGGAAGCCCTGAGCGCACTTCACTTCTACTCTGGAGATGAAGGTTGGGTAGTCACCAATTCGACTTTTACGCAATCGGCCAAAGAGTTGGCACAACGAACAGGGATACGTCTCATTGACGGCCATGAGCTTTCCGGCCTGTCAAGGGACTGACCTGCACCCGGATTTCCTACAGCTCCGTGGATTGCGTGGCGACCAGATCCTTGGCTTTGGCGATGAACTCGTCGAGCGGCATGGAGCCCTGGTCGCCTTTGCCGCGGGTGCGGACGCTGACTTGGCCGGCGGCTTCTTCCTTGTCGCCGAAGACGAGGATATAGGGCGTTTTCTGGTTGGCGAAGTCGCGGATCTTGGCGTTCATCTTTTCGTTGCGGGCGTCGGTTTCAACTCTGAGGCCGGCGGCCTTTAGCTCGGCTTCGACTTTTTCGGCGTAGGCCAAGTGGCGCTCGCTGATGGGAACGAGGCCGGCCTGGACCGGCGCGAGCCACAGCGGAAACGCGCCCGCGTAGTGCTCGATGAGCACGCCGAAGAACCGCTCCACCGAACCGAACAGCGCCCGGTGCACCATCACCGGCTGATGGCGCTCGCCGTCCTCGCCCACGTATTCGAGCTCGAAGCGCGCCGGCAGGTTGAAGTCAAATTGAACCGTCGAGAGCTGCCACAGACGGCCCAGCACGTCCACCAGCTTCACGTCGATCTTGGGGCCGTAGAAGGCGGCTTCGCCGGGGATGGTCTTGCAGGCGATCCCCTTGCGGTCTAAAGCCCTCTGAAGGCTGCCCACTGCAAGTGTCCAGTTGTCGTCGGAGCCGGCGTAGTGGGCGCGGTCGCCGGGGTCCCAGGTCGAGAGTTCGACTTTGAACTCCTTGAAGCCGAAGGTCCTGAGCACGGCTTCGGCAAAGTCGATGCAGCCCACCACCTCGTCTTCGATCTGGCCTGGCGTGCAGAAGATGTGCGCATCGTCCTGCGTGAAGCCGCGCACGCGCAACAGGCCGTGCATGGTTCCCGACCGCTCATAGCGGTAGACGTTGCCCAGCTCAGCGTAACGCACGGGCAGGTCACGGTAGCTCTTGGGGGTGTTCTTGTAGATGAGGATGTGGAACGGGCAGTTCATGGGCTTGATGCGGTAGTCGGCATCGTCCAGCTCCATGGGCGTGAACATGTTGGCCGCGTAAAAGCCCTCGTGGCCTGAGGTCTGCCACAGATTCACGCGCGCCACGTGCGGCGTAAACACAAGCTGGTAGCCGCGCTTGAGGCACTCCTCGCGCATCCAGTCTTCCATCACCTTGCGGATGATGGCGCCCTTGGGATGCCAGAAGATCAGCCCCGCTCCGGCCAGGTCTTGAATGCTGAACAGGTCGAGCTGCTTGCCCAGCACGCGATGATCGCGGCGCGCCGCTTCTTCCAGGCGGGCGAAGTGCTCGTCCATCTCTTTTTTCGAGAAGAACGCGGTCCCATAGATGCGCTGCAACTGGGGATTCTTTTCGTCGCCCAGCCAGTAGGCGCCGGCCAGGCTGGTCACCTTGAATGCCTTCACGCGGCCGGTGGAGGGCACGTGCGGGCCGCGGCAAAAATCCACAAACTTGCCGTTGCGATAGAAGCTCACCTGGTCGCCGGGGGCGGTGAAGCGGGTCACGAAGTGCGTCTTCATGAAGTCGCCGTCCCGTTCAAAGTCTTCCAGACTTTTCTCTCTTGGAGCAAATTCGTGGATGAACGGCTCGTCGCGCGCCACCACTTCGGCCATCTTGTTCTCGATGGCGGCCAGGTCCTCCGGCGTAAAGGGCTTCTCGCGATAGAAGTCGTAGAAAAAGCCGGAGTCCGTAGCCGGTCCGTGGCCGAGCTTGGTCTCAGGGAAGAGTTCGAGCACCGCGGTGGCCAGCACGTGCGCGGCCGAGTGGCGCACCACCTTGAGCGCTTCGGGGTCTTTTTCGGTTACCAGCTCCAGGCGCGTGTCGGCGGTGAGCGGCGCCGTGAGATCCACCAGGCGCGGCGCGGCCGCGTCTTCGGCGGCGTACATCGCCGCTTCCGGCTCGGACTCGCTGACGGAGGCGGATCGTTGGCTGCTCTTTGTGTTCACCGGGGTCAGCCGCGCCACCACGGCCGCCGCAGCCAGGCGCGGCGAGATGGACTTGGCAATTTCAAGCGGCGTCGCGCCCGCAGGCGCCTCGCGAACGGCCCCATCGGGCAGGTGTACGGCAATCGTTTCCTTGCTCATGAGATGTTGAGTTCCCCAGAGGCCGCAGGTGAAAAAACGCGGCCATCTTTTTGAGGATAGAGGGACAGCGGGCGCTAACGCAAAACCAGGGTAGATGTATCCCGGAAGCATGATTACCCGGCCGGCGTGAGCATCAGCGAGCAGCAGGAACACAGGAGTGGTTTCGCCGGACCGGCACAGGTCAGCCTTTGCCAATGACCTTGGCAAGTGTGGCGCCGATCTCCGCGGGCGAAACCACCACATGAATGCCGGCTGCGGTCATGGCCTTCATCTTGTCGGCGGCGGTGCCCTGGCCGCCGGAGATAATCGCGCCGGCGTGGCCCATGCGGCGGCCCGGCGGCGCGGTCTGGCCGGCCACGAAGCCCACCACCGGCTTTTTCACATGCTGCTTGACGAACTCGGCTGCGGTTTCCTCGGCCGAGCCGCCGATCTCGCCGATCATGACGATGGCTTCGGTCTGAGGGTCGTCGTTGAGCAGACGCAGGGCGTCAATGTGCGTGGTGCCCACGATGGGGTCGCCGCCGATGCCGATGGCCGTCGATTGTCCGATGCCGTGCAGGGTGAGCTGGTAGACAGCCTCGTAGGTGAGCGTGCCCGAGCGCGATACCAGGCCCACCGAACCCTCCTTGTGAATGTTGCCGGGCATGATGCCGATCTTGGCCTTGCCCGGCGAGATCACGCCCGGACAGTTGGGGCCGATGAGCCGGGACTTGGAGGTCTTGAGCTTGGCCCACACCTTCACCATGTCCAGCGTGGGAATGCCCTCGGTGATGCAGACGATGAGGGGAATGCCCGCGTCCTCGGCCTCCAGGATGGCGTCGGCGGCGAACGGCGGCGGCACGAAGATCATGGTGGCGTTGGCGCCGGTCTCGCGGACCGCATCGGCCACGGTGTTGAAGACCGGCCAGCCCTCGTGCGTCGTTCCGCCCTTGCCCGGCGTGACGCCGCCGACCACCTTGGTGCCGTACTCGGCACAGCCCTTGGCGTGGAAGGTGCCTTCTTTGCCCGTAATTCCCTGCACGATAAGCCGAGTGTTCTTATCAACCAAAACTGCCATGAAAAACAGCTCCTAGCTGCTAGCTTCTAGCTACTAGCTTTTTAACGACTGGATGAACGCGCCAAGCATTTTGGAGGTTTCAATGCTGAGTGATTCAGCCTTCTTCCGCATCATCTCATCTCCAATCTTCAATCGCTTGGCAAGCAAAATCTGTGTTTGCACTTCGTGCGTTGAACCTTGTGCGATATTCAAGAACTGCCTAAATTCCCCATCGGAGCCTCTACCGCGGCCCTCCGCGATATTGCTCACGATCGAAACGCTCGCTCGCCTCAACTGCGAGGTCAGCCCAAATAGCTCTTCGGCGGGAAAAGTCTTTGTCATCCCGTACACAGTAGTGGCTAGTTCCATGGTCCTTTGCCAAGCCGTGAGATCTTGGAAGTCTTGCGCCAAGTGCGATCCCTCTTCCTGTCTTTGAAGAGCCAGCAGCAAGAAGCTAGGAGCTAGAAGCTGCCTTTACGACCAACTCCGCCGCCTCTTTCATGGTTGCTCCGACTTGAAAGTTGAGGCCCGATTCCTGAAGGATCTTCCGCCCCTCCTCCACATTCGTGCCTTCGAGCCGCAGCACAATGGGCACCTTGACCTTCAGTTTTTGGGCTGCTGCGACCACGCCCATCGCCAGCCGGTCCACGCGCAGAATGCCGCCAAAGATGTTGATGAAGATGGCCTTCACGTGCGCGTCGGCGAGCAGGATTTCGAAGGCGTGCTCGATCTGCTCCTGGGTGGCCCCGCCGCCCACGTCGAGGAAGTTCGCGGGGCTGCCGCCGGCGTACTGGATGATGTCCATGGTCGCCATGGCCAGACCGGCGCCGTTGACCATGCAGGCGATGGATCCGTCGAGCTTGATGTAGTTGAGCGCGTACTTGCTGGCCTCGACTTCGAGCGGGGCCTCTTCGGCGATGTCGCGCAGGGCCTTGATGTCAGCGTGGCGGAACAGAGCGTTGTCATCGAAGTTGATTTTGGCGTCGAGCGCGAAAAGCTTGCCGTCTTTGGTGGTGATGAAGGGATTGATCTCCACTAGCGAGGCGTCGGTCTCGATGTAGGCCTTGTAGAGGCTCTGGAAGAAGGCTACCGCCTGGTTGATCTGTGTGGCCTGAAGGCCCAGCGCGAAGGCCAGCTTGCGTGCTTGCCAGGCGCCGAAACCGACCGCCGGGTCGATGGTCTCCTTGAAGATGGCCTCGGGAGTTTTCGCGGCCACCTCCTCGATCTCCATGCCGCCGGCCTGGGAGGCCATGAAGACCAGCTTGCCCACGGCGCGGTCGAGCACGATGCCGAGATAAAGCTCGCGGTCGATGGCCGCGGTCTCTTCGATCAGCAGCCGCTGCACCTTCTGGCCCTGCGGCCCGGTCTGGTGGGTGACCAGCGTCATGCCGAGAATGTTTTTGGCGTACTGCTCAGCCTCTTCGCGGGTCTTGGCCACCTTCACGCCGCCGCCCTTGCCGCGGCCGCCGGCGTGAATCTGCGCCTTCACCACCACGCCCTTGGCGCCTTCGGCAAACAGCTTGCGGGCCACATCGTTGGCTTCTTCCAGCGTGTTGGCCACTTCGCCCTTGGGCACGGGAACCCCGTACCGCGCCAGAATTTCTTTTGCCTGGTATTCGTGAATTTTCATAATCGGTAGGAACCGCCCAGTCCGCTGTTTGAAGAATGATTCGGGACTGAACCAGGAATGATCCGGGCCAGCGAGATCGCGGCAGCGGCAATCACCATAGTATCTTGCCGGCCAAGAGAGCCGCAATTCGGCCGCTGGGGCGCGCCACGCCTTTACCATGGAGTGGTATGGGCTTGTTGAAGGAGCTGCTGAAACCGCTGGCCGAGGATGGCGCAGCCCTCACGCGCGAGCAGGCGTCTGCCGTGCTGAAGGAGATTCTCGCCGGCGCGCCGGAGACGGAGACCGCGGCGCTCTTAGCCGTACTGGCTACGCGCGGCGAGCAGGCGCCGGAGCTGGCTGGCTTTGTGGACGTGATGCGCGCGCACTCCGTGCCTTTGCCCTTTGGACCCGAGGAACGGGAGGAACTGGTGGATTGCGTGGGCACCGGCGGCGGCGGGCCGCAGACCTTCAACATCTCCTGCGGCGCCGCGCTGGTAGCGGCCGCTGCGGGCGCCAAGGTCGCCAAGCACGGCAACCGCGCCGTCACCTCGCGCTGCGGCGCCGCCGATGTGCTGGAGGCGCTCGGCGTGCCCATCGATCTCCAGCCGGAGCAGGCCGTCGAATGCCTGCGCGAGACCGGCTTCGTCTTTCTCTTCGCGCCGTTTTATCACCCGGCCATGAAAGCGGTGGGGCCGCTGAGGCGCGCGCTCGGCTTTCGCACCATCTTCAACCTCTGCGGGCCGCTCACCAACCCCGCCGGAGCGCGCACGCAGGTGATCGGCGTGCTTGCGCCCAGCAAGGTACTGCTGGTGGGCCGCGCGCTGGCGGCGCTGGGCGCCAAGCGCGCCTTTGTGGTGCACGGCTCGGACGGTATCGACGAGCTCACCACCACGGGCGAGTCCGTGGTGGCCCGCGTCGAGGAGAGCGCAGCAAACTCCAAAGCGGACAAATCCACATTCCACCCCAGCGACCAAAAGCCGCCGCCGGGGACCCCGGTGCTCCACCCCAGCGACCAAAAACCGTCGCCGGGGACCCCGGTGCTCCACCCCAGCGACCAAAAACCGTCGCCGGGGACCCCGGTGCTAAGGGCTGCCCGCGTAACGCCAGAGATGGCCGGCCTGCCCCGCGCCCGGCTTGAGGAATTTGTGGGCGGCGATGTAGCCACCAACTCCGCCTTGCTCTACGGCGTGCTCACCGGCGCGACCGGCGCGCGGCGCGACATTGTGCTACTGAACGCAGCCGCGACGCTGGTGGCCGCGGGGCTGGCGGGAGACCTGAAAGAGGGCGTGGCTATGGGCGCCGAGGCCATCGACTCAGGCCAAGCGGCGGCGACGCTCGAGAAGCTGCGCCGGTTTGGGGCAAAATACTCGGCAAAATCGTGAAGCCCGCCTACAGCAGCCCCGTCTGCCCTGCCAGCCGGCGCGACACAAGCCAGGACGCCAGCGAAGCGCCGAGGGCCAGAGCCACCCAGCCGGCATCTTGCAACGACATCACGGCAGCGGCAGAAAGATGCGGCAGGCTGAGCGCAAGCTGCGGGGTTAGGGGCTGAACAGACCGGATTGCCTCGTATGCGCTCCAGCCGGCGGCGCCGGCCGCCAGCACCATGCCGGGCAGGGCAAGCCTCCACGGGAAGGGAATTGGCGGAGGCGCGTCTGCTTCTTTGCGGATACATTCCATGGCCGCCGCTACGAATCCTGAAGAGGGAACAACAACCTCCTCGCCGGCCAGAGCGCGGTCGATGGCGTCAAGATTCTTCTCGTGGCCGTTCTTAGGGTTCATGGCAAGGCCTCCTTTCCCCGGTGGAAAGCGGAAGTTGCTGCGACGCCGCTCTCCTGGTTTAGATGCGGAAAACGCCGGCGCAGCAGCGCGCGTCCGCGAGCCAGCCGCGCTTTCACGGTTCCCTCGGGCAGGTCCATGGTGCGCGCCGCGGCGCTTACATCCATGCCGTGAAAGTAGTAGAGCAGCACCGGCTCGCGGTAGCGCCTGGGCAAAGCCAGCACGGCCCTTCTCACTGCTTCACGATTTTGCTCTTCGGACAAGCTGTCGAGCTGAGTGCGCCGGCTCGCCGGCTCGTGGATATCATCGAGCGACAGATGCACGACGGGGAATCGCTTCAGCTCGGAGCGAAAGGCGTTGGCCGCGAGGGCGAAGAGCCAGGTAGAAAAACTGGACTCACGGCGCCATCCGGCCAAGCCGCGCCAGGCGCGCAGAAATGCGTCCTGGGCTAAATCCTCGGCGCGCGCGCGGTCGCGGCAGTAGCGCCACGCCATATTGACGAGCGGACCCTGCCAGCGGCGGACGATGCCTGCGAAGGCCTGCGCATCGCCAGCCAGCACGCGCTCCACGTCGGCAAGGTCTTCTTCGGCGTTGATGGTAGCGTACATTCTTTCAGACGCCCCTCTGCATCGGGTGAGACCGCTCCGGATCTGCCCCGGTTGCAATTTCTGCCGGAAACCTTCTTTCTGAGATTATGCAACCGGCCGCGTGTCTTTGCTGTCCCACCCAACGCACGGGAAGACTCCCGGCAAGGAGGAGAAAAATGGGTGCACTGATTCCTGCGTTATGCATTCTGCTCGCGGACAAATCTCCGTATGAGACGGTCGCGGTCGCCGGCGTTTTTGTTCCGATTGTGTCCACGGTGGCGGTTTTTACCTTTCTCGCCATCGCCGTCTGGACAGGCAACCGGAGGCAAGAGCGCGCTGCTTTTTACAAGGCGGAAACCCTGCGGAAGATCGCCGAGGCCTCGGGCGAAGGCGCGAAGGCCGCCATCGATCTGCTGCGCGAGGAGGAACGGCTCAAGCGCATCAAGTCCCGCGAAGGCATAAAACTGGGCGGTCTGATCTGCCTCGGCGTAGGCATAAGCCTGATGATCTTCCTGTGGGCGCTCGTGCCTGCGCACGGCGTCTATCTTTGCGGGCTGATCCCCGGGTTGATCGGCGTCGCCATGCTGTTGTATATCCGCTTTTTCGCCGCACCGCTGGAGTAGGCGGCGAGGGGTGCGAGGCGCGCACGACTACCTTGTCTCGGGGCCGGCGCGGCGGCCGGTTCGTGCGCCCTGCCGGCCAGCCCCCTCATGCGTTGATCGCCATTCCCTCCACCGCGCCATAGGCATCGAGCATCGCCTCGCTCAGCGTGGGATGCGCATGAATAGCGAACATCATCTCCTCGACCGTGCCTTCCAGCTCCATCACCGCGACGGCCTCGGCGATCATCTCTGTGGCCTGCGGCCCGATGATGTGTACGCCCAGAATCTCGCCGTACTGGGCGTCAGAGACGATCTTCACAAAGCCGTCGTGGCGGCCCACAACCGTGGCCTTCGAGTTGCCGGCAAACGGAAACTTGCCCACCTTGACCGTGCAGCCTTTTTCCTTGGCCTGCGCCTCGGTCAGCCCCGCGCTGCCGATCTGCGGCTCGCAATAGGTGCAGCCCGGAATCCGCTCGCGCCGCACCGGCCGGAAGGCGCGCCCCGCGATCTTCGCCGCGGCCACCATGCCGCTCATCATGCCCACGTGCGCCAGTTGCGGCAGCCCGGCCACGATGTCGCCAACCGCATAGACGCCCGGCTCGGCCGTCTGCTGCGCCTCATTCACCTTCACCAGTCCGCGCTCCAGCTCCACCCTTGTCTTCTCCAGACCAATGTCCTGCGTCAGCGGTCCGCGCCCAACGGCCACCAAAACTTTTTCAGCCTCCTTGGTCTGCACCATGCCGTTGGCGCCGGTGTAGGTCACCTTCACGCCCGCACTCGTGTTTTCGACCTTTTCCACCTTCGCGCCCGTCTGCGTCTCGATGCCGCGCTTGCGGAAGACCCGCGCCAGCTCTTTGGAAATCTCCTCGTCCTCCACCGGAACCACGCGCGGCAAAAACTCCAGGATCGTGACCTCGGTCCCAAAGCTGCGAAAGATCGATGCGAACTCCACGCCCACGGCGCCGGCGCCGATCACGATGAGCGACTTGGGCGGCGCAGCCAGCGAAAGAATCTCGATGTTGGTGAGGATGTTGCCGCCAGCCACGAGGCCCGGCAGCAGCTTGGCCTCCGACCCGGTGGCCAGAATCACGTTCTTCGCCTTCACCAGGCTTTTGGCGCCGTTCGCATCGGCTTCGACGGTATGCACGCCGCCGTTCGCCCCGCCGGTCAGCCGCCCAAAGCCTGCCATCACGGCGATCTTGTGCTTGCGCATCAGGAACTCGAGGCCCTTCACGTGCCGGGCGATGATGGCGTCCTTGCGCTTGAGCACCGCAGCCCAATCCAGCGCCGGCTTGGCCGCGCCGCCTTCACCAAAGCTGATCCCGTACTCGGCCGCGTCCTTCAGGTGGTCCCAGATCTCGGCGTTGAACAAGAGCGCCTTGGTGGGAATGCAGCCCACGTGCAGGCAGGTCCCGCCCAGCTTAGGGCTGGCGTCGATCAGAGCCACCTTCAGCCCGTACTCCGCTCCACGAATCGCCGCCGTGTAACCGGCCGGCCCGCCGCCCATCACCACTACGTCGTAAATCGTCTCTGAATCCGCCAAGGGAAGCTCCAGTCGGCGCGTTCCTGCCGAAGGACGCACCTTCATTCATTTGTAAAGTTCATTGTATTGCCCGCGGCAAAGCGGTCCTCACAAGCTCCGCCGCCACGCGCACCGTCTCCGCCTCGTCCCCGAACCCCTCCATCCATCGCACTTCAGGCTCGCGCCGGAACCATGTCATCTGCCGCTTGGCGTAGTTGCGGTGACCCTGCTGCGCGGCCTGGATTGCATCCGCCAGGCTCAACGCGCCCTCGAGCACGCCGCGCGCCTGCCTGTATCCAAGCGAGTCGAGCGCCTTCACCGGCCCGTAGCGATTGAGCAGCGCGCGCGTCTCCTCCACCAGGCCGGCGGCGAACATGGCCTCGCAGCGCCGGTTCAGCCGGACGTAAAGCTGCTGCCGCGGCGGGTTCAGCCCTATGCGCAGCAGCCGGAAGCCGGTCAGCGGATCGCGCCCCATCATCTCTGACATCGGTCTCCGCGACGCCAGGCAGACCTCGATGGCGCGGATCAGCTTGGGCACGTCGTTGGCGTGAATGCGCGCTGCCGTTGCCGGATCAAGACGCTCCAGCAAGCGGTGCAGCCAGGCGCTTCCGTGCTTTTGCGCTCTGGACCTAAGCCTTGCCCGCAACGGCTCCTGCCGTTCCGGCCCGGCAAACAGCCCCTCGGTGAGCGCGCGCAGATACAGCCCCGTTCCGCCAGTCACGATGGGCAGGCGCTGGCGCGCGGCGATCTCTTGCAGGGTCTTGCGGGCAAGCCTGCTGTACTCGCCGGCCGTGAACGGGTGGTCTGGCTCAGTCACGTCGATCAGGTGGTGCGGCAGCCGCGTCCGTTCTTCCGCGGTGGGCTTGGCCGTGCCCAGCTCCATGCCGCGATAGACGGCCACCGAGTCGCAACTGACGATCTCGCCGCCGAACCGCTCGCCGAGGGCCAGCGAGAGCGCCGTCTTGCCGCTGCCCGTGGGTCCGAGAAGAATCATGGCGAGCGGCAAGGGCTCGCTGTACGAGCCGCATGCCTCTGCTGCTCTCTCGTCCAAAGGATGCACCGTCCGCGCAGGACTCCAGGCCAGCGGTTCATTCTTCGGCGCGAGCGTCATGCACTCCGCACTCCCTCAACCCACAGTTTCGCGTGCAAACGGCGTCCCAGTCCACGGCCCATTGGCTCTGACCGCTGAAAACTGATAGCTAACCACTATCTCTACGGCCGCCACCAGCCGGGCGGAAAGATCCACTTAGGATTGGTGTGAAAGAGCCACCAGATGCAGATGGCCGCCGCAATCAGCACCAGCCCGAAGACCTGGTTGCGCCGGAAAACGCGCCCTTGCGCCTCGCGCCGCTCGCGCTCGGCTACCTGCTCGCGGTACGGCTTGATGCGGGTTCCCAGCATGGCAGGTTCATTCAGAACCAGACTTCAGTATAGGAGAGGTAAACCACTTTGCGGTTTCGATGCGCTGGCGAGGCCAGAGTCATCGTATGAACATCATGGGCGTACGAAGCGTTATGCCCGGTAGCGGCCGGAGGTGGCAGCGGCGATTGTTCGTGTTTTGATGCTTCCTGGGCAGGGCCAAGTTCACTGTATCTCGCACAGCGATCTCGATACCGGAATCATCGGCCTGCGAGGTGTTTCGCGGCCTTCTGTAGCGGCGGCGGAGAAAAATTATCAGTTTGCGCAGGAGCGCCGGAGCCTGTATTTTGCGGCTCCGGCGTTGGGTGCGTGATTTCTTCCTGCTCACTCAAAGTTGGTGGTGGTGAAGTCGGTGAAGCTGAACCCGTCCACGTGGCGCGCCAGCAGCACCACCTGACCGGAAGAGGAATTTTTCAGCAGCAATCCCACCACGCGAATCTTGACGCCGTCCGCGAGGTCGCCGAATCCGCCCATGCCGAAGCGGAAGTCGCATTTGTTGCCGAGATAGACGGTAACGGTTTCAGGAATCAACACGCCGGCGAAACCATTGATCTGCATCTGGAAGCTGCCTTTGCCTGAATCCTGGCTGCCGGCCACCACCGTGCCGTTGAATCCCCAGTTTCGCAGCATGATACGGTTGACCGTGACGGCATTGGCGTTGGCCGCGCCGCTCGCCGGGCCGCCCACAGCTACGGTCTGCCCTGCCACCAGCGCACTGGAGTTGAACAGGAAATTCGTAAACGCGTTGTGCATCCAGTAAACGGAGTACGTCTCACTGCCGGTGAGATTTACCTGTGCGATCTGCCCCAGTTGCAGGCCCGTATTGGTGGGCAGCAGCCCGCGCACATACAGGTCGAAGCTGGTGGCCGCGCCGGTGGGCGGAGTCACATACGTAATCTGTCCGCTGGCATAGAAGCCGTTCTGCGAAACGATCGCCACCTCATCGGCATCCAGGGTCTGGTCAGCTTTATCCAGCAGACCGGAGACCTGCACAATGCTGCTGGCGGTCAGGTCGTTCAAGCTGGCCTGGCCGTCCCACTCGGTCTGCCCGTTTACGTTAATCGTGAACTGCTCGCCGTGCGGCCCCTGAACAATAAACGATTGCGCGCCCATATTTACGCTGACCACCGCGGCAGTGTAGCGGTCAATGTAGGCTTGGGCATCGGAGTAGGCAACCGTCTCCACGTCGAACGTGGGGGTAACCGAGCCGGTGATATTCCCGCTCGAATCTACCTGGATCGATTTGCTCAGATCGAAATCCAGGCGCACGCCCACCGGCGTGCCCGCATGAACCACCACCAGAGGCTTATTGAGCGTAACACTCACCGTAGAGGTGGTGAACGTCGCCGCCTCGGTCTTAATCGTGGGCGCAGCCGTGCCGCTGGTGTCGAGGTAGCCGATCGTACCCGCACCCAGCGTAATTTTCACGCTGGTATAGGTGTCGGCGGGAACGTCGTTCATGTCGATCAGCGTCTGCAGCCCGTTGTAGCGGGCAAAGTCCACCGTGGGCGTGCCGCTGATTAAATCAACGCTATTGCCGCTGGAGTCGATGGCGTCGATGCTCTCGATCTGCACTGAGAACGAGGTTACGCTGGCCATGGGCGCATCCGTCCCAACCACAAAGCTCGGACCGGAGGTCGCGCTGTTCATGCTGGCGCTGTTCATGGAGCTGCTGCAGCCCGCCGCGAGGAAAACACCTGCGGTGAGCAAGGGGAGGGCGAGCTTGAAGAGCCTGCTGGACAATGTAGCGGACATCTCTGGAGCATCTCTTTCTGCGGGCTGCCGGGCGTGCCGCCGAGTAACCGTCTTTCTGGCCTCTGAACTGAACCGCTCCAATCCCGTGCGCTGCTGGGCTATAGCATTTTAGGAAAAGGTGTAGACCGAAACCGCTGCTGCTGAGTGGATTTTTCCTCAAAAAAATCCACTTTTACGGCTCTCAATCGTTCACCGTATCTCCGAAAATGCCGTAGAGAGAGGCTCGGCCACACCGGCACCCGAACCTGAACAGGCTCTCTTCACCCATGGCAATCAAACAGGAATGAATCGTTCCAGAGCGCGCTCGCACGTGGAGCCGTCGCGGGAATTTACGTACAACGGCAGGGTTCGGCGCTTCGAGTCACCGCCTGCCGTCGATCAGCTTAGACACCGGATGATTGAGAAAAGTTGCGCGCGGGGATGAAAAAGTTCATCCCCCGCCGGCTTTTAAGGCATTTCTCCTTCAAACGTAGTCCTGAAAAGGCGTGCCGGGGCCCAAGATTTCTGGGAATTCCGGGTTTGAGTGGGTGACCTGGCATGGGGTGGGCTGCAAGACTGGGTAGATGCAGGATCATGAGCTGTATCGGCGCATATTGGGGATCGAGTCTCCGTGGAAAGTGGAGCGAGTGGAGCTGAAGCTGGAGTCAGGCGAGGTACACGTTTACCTTGATCACGGCGAGGTGCGGCAGTGGCCGTGCCCGGAGTGCGGCAAGACCTGCCGGCAGTACGATCATCAGCCGGAGCGGCAGTGGCGTCATCTGGACACCTGCCAATACCAGACGATCCTGCACGCCGAGCCGCCGCGGAGTGAGTGCGATGAGCATGGCGTACGGGTAGTGAAGCTGCCATGGGCCGAGCCGGGCAGCCACTTTACGGCGCTGTTTGAGGCGCTGGCCATCGAGTGGCTGAAGGCGTCGAGTCAAAGCGCAGTGGCGAAGTTGCTGGGGCTGAGTTGGGACGAGATGCACGGGATCATGGAGCGGGCGGTCGAGCGCGGACTGAAGCGGCGGCAGGCAGAGCCGGTGCAGCAGATCGGCGTAGACGAAAAAGCCTTCCGCAAGGGACACAACTACTTGACGCTGGTCAACGATCTCAGCCGGAGCCGGGTGCTGTACGTGGCCGAGGAGCGCAAACAGAGCAGTCTGGACGGGTTCTGGGCAACGCTGACTCGGGAACAGTCGCAGAGCATCGCAGCCGCGGCGATGGATATGTGGGATCCATTTATCGCCTCGGTGGAGGCGCATGTACCGGAGGCGGCGAAGAAGATCGTGTTCGACAAGTTTCATGTGGCGCAACACTTGGGCGAGGCCGTGGACCAGGTGCGGCGCAAGGAGACCAAGACGCTGAAGGCTGCCGGGGACGACACGCTGACCGGGACACGCTACGACTGGCTGCGCAACCGTGCGGCGATGGAGCCACGGGACCGTCGCGAGTTCGACACGTTACGCCACAGCGGACTGAAGACGGCACGGGCCTGGGCGCTGAAGGAGACAGCGATGGCCCTCTACGACTACGTCTACGAGCGGCCTTGCCGAAAGCATTTCCGCTGGTGGCAGAACTGGGCGCTGCGCAGCCGTCTCAAGCCGATGATCGCCGTGGCGCGCATGTTCAAACGACGCTTCGAGAACATCATCACTTACCTGCGGCATCGGATCACAAATGCAGCCAGCGAGTCGATCAATGCCAAAATCCAGTGGGTGAAGTACACGGCGCGAGGGTTCCGCAACAAGCAGAACTTCATCCACG